>NZ_JASJOR010000090.1:0-916 GCF_030068545.1 Xanthocytophaga flava
TCAAAGCGAGCCAGACTCATTTTTCCTACCTGATTCAAAGCGAAAATACTTTTCCATATTTTAAACAATATTTCAACTTGCCATCTGAGCGTGTATAATTGACAGATCGACTCGGTAGAAAGGTCAGTGGCATTGGTCAAAAAAATGTTATAAGCGGCTAATCTCTTTTTCAAGACCGAGGTTGCATACGGCTTTTGTTTTTTAGATCGATTCCCTTCTTTAAGTCTGTATTGGTTCAATCGCTTTTGATGAACCTGTTGTGGCAGAAGTTGTAAGTGTATCCGAAGGGGAAGCATTTTTTTATCGACCTGCAAGTAGACTTGCTCTTCTAGTGAATTTTGCTCTTCTAGCGAATAGGACGTTGAATGCGATAGGGTAGCGTTTAAATCTTTCTGGGAGAGATCTTTCTGGGAGTTTTTAGTTAGTTTATCAAGGATTGTATCCCAATCAAGCCGTTTATAACTGGGTTGCTCAGCACTGGGTTGCTCAGAACTGGGTAGGTTATCTTGTACCCATAGTTGGGTTCCTACTTTATAACGCGTAATAAAATACCCTCCTTGCTGGTCAATCCTTGCCCAATGGGTAAGTTTATAATAGCCTAGATCCATTAGTTGTAAATCATCAGCCTGTACACAAAACCCTTTTTGTGTCAAATACTGACTATCATTTTCTGTTCCATTTCGAAAATCGAGTCGAAGTAGCTTTCCACTTAGCAGATCGACTTCCTGTTGGATTTTGATCACACTGCCTGTACTATCACCAGCAGGTCCTTGATAAAAAGGAGCCAATCGAGCCGGTAGTTGAAAACTGGTCGCATCCCGCACAATTACACGTTTAAAGCGGATACCTCTGTTGGGTAAAGTTGCCTGGGTTGGCTCTTGAGCAGACGATTCTTGAGCAGACGATTCTTGAGCAG
>NZ_JASJOR010000091.1:0-887 GCF_030068545.1 Xanthocytophaga flava
GAAGTTGTTTAGTATT
This sequence comes from Xanthocytophaga flava, assembly GCF_030068545.1. Taxonomy (NCBI): domain Bacteria; kingdom Pseudomonadati; phylum Bacteroidota; class Cytophagia; order Cytophagales; family Rhodocytophagaceae; genus Xanthocytophaga; species Xanthocytophaga flava. The sequence continues at coordinate 17 of NZ_JASJOR010000091.1, forward strand.
TATTAAGAGGTTGGATTTTACGTAAAAAACGAATAGAGAAAGCCATATAGAGAAATGCAGTCCAGTTAGGCGCCTTCTTCTCAAACCGAATTAATAAGACTTTGAAACTGTCCATCCAAGCATTGGCTTGTTCGATAACAGTTCGATATGAGTATAATAATTCATCAAAGTAATGATAATTTGCGTTATGATCTTCTTTATCAGTCCATTGTTGATTATGCTTTTGTTTTTCCAATGGTGAGGTGGGGGTTGTATTTCTGGTATTGGGTGCAATATTGGCTTGTATTTCCTTTCTTTGACATTGTTTGCGAAAGGCTTCCGAATCAAAACCTGCATCAGCATTGAGAAACAAACCTTTATGTTCAATTCCTGCTTGAGTAAGAATGCTACATAGTTGTTCAAACTGATTTTCTATATCAAATAAATCATGATGATTTCCTGCCTGACAAGTGCTACAAGCTAAGAGTTGACCTTGTCTATCAGCTAAAAACAAAGTATTGGTTGTGGGTGCCTTTTTTCTAGTTTGATAGCCAACGGCTTCACCTGCTCGTTTACAAATTGTATGTGAACCATCTAACTGCACACATGATAAGTCAATTTTGTCTTTATGAGTGGAAAGAAGATTGAGCCAGACTTTAGTCCAACTCCCATCTTTAACCCATTTAGTAAAATGATAATAGACTCCCTGCCAGCTTAACTTCTTTTCTCTAACAAATTGACTGACAGGTAGAAATCGCCACCGTCTCGGCTCTGATTGACAGCCCGTTTTCAGCCGATACAGAATCGCTTCTACTATCTGGGTTAACAATTCTATACTGCATTCTTTCCCTCTGGTGCCTACACTTAAATTTGCAACTATATAGGTGCGTAT
>NZ_JASJOR010000092.1:0-859 GCF_030068545.1 Xanthocytophaga flava
CGGACATCTGCGGATCACAGCTTCTGTGCAACTCCCCGCAGCTTTTCGCAGCTTAGCACGTCCTTCCTCGCCGCCAAGAGCCAAGGCATCCTCCATGCGCCCTTTGTAACTTCCGTAAAATACTCTTCTATTCTTTGATATCACTACCAAAGCTAGATTATACTCAGCCTTATCTCTAATTACTTAGAAACAAGCGCTCGTTACTCAGTTTCTCTTTTTTTCCATCTGTCAAAGAACTTCTGTCATTTATAAACTTACGTTTGCACGTATATTTACTAAACAACATGGTGGTTTTTACAACCTGAGGACTTTCACCTACCAAACAAACGTTTTTGTTTAGGCTTTTCTTAAAGTATTTACTCTCTCCTGTTAAAATAGTGGAGGTGAACGGAGTCGAACCGATGACCCCCTGCTTGCAAAGCAGGTGCTCTAGCCAGCTGAGCTACACCCCCATGATATGGTACTGTCAGGTAATTCGCTGCTAGAATCTAGCCAGAATCATCTTTCAGCAGTGTGGTTGATAGTGTGGGCCTGCGTGGACTCGAACCACGGACCTCTACATTATCAGTGTAGCGCTCTAACCACCTGAGCTACAAGCCCATTTACTGGTCCGTTACTGTATTTTCTACCCTTTACAGGGAGTGTATTTTTTGGGTGAGAAGCAAAAGATAGGAGCGTGAGCTGATCGCATGGTTGTACATAGATCAGCTCTGAGTAGTTATCTGGTTTATCTGTGAAAGAGAAGTACTCAACTAAGAGTGTGTAATCTAAGATTACCTTCCTACAATCACTCCAGAAAGGAGGTGTTCCAGCCACACCTTCCGGTACGGCTACCTTGTTACGACTTAGCCCCAGTCAC
>NZ_JASJOR010000093.1:0-784 GCF_030068545.1 Xanthocytophaga flava
GTTGCTTCTTCCACTTTGGTAAGACGCATACCCAATCGAAGCATTAGCGAATAAGCAAACTTCTTCCACTTTTCTACATTTCCTCCATAAATTAGATCAGAAGAACCATAGGTCAACGTTTGTGCTGGATCCAGAGAAGCTGCCGCTTCATCAAGTTCCTTCAACATATCAGCATAAATTGCACTTTGTGCATCATACTTTGGCTGATAGTTTTTAAGATTATATCCCTGAGCCGCTTCACTATAGGGAATATCTCCATATAAATCTGTCAGTCGACTAAAGCAATAGACTCGCCATATACGAGCCATGGCATACATATTGATTTTTGCAGGATCAACCTTTACGGCTTTAATAACCTCTTCTATTTCGTTAATCTGTGTAGGATATGAATTGTTAAAGACAGCACCCGTAGCATTTACTTGGGAGGCTACATATTTTGATCCAAATCCTTCTACATCATTATAACTAGTAGTATACTGCATCAGACCAAATAACAAACTTCCCTTATTGCCACTGTTAGCCGCTCCATCATATAATGCTTTACTAAACATCAGGGATGGGGTGAGGACAGGCACTGTATTGGGATTAGTATTTATGGCTTCAAAGTTATTATCACAGGATGGCAGGAAAACCAACCCCGATGTGACCATTAAAATTGAACTATATTTTACAATTAACTTTCTCATCGTTACCATGTTTTTTGTTAAAATTTCAGATTCAGATTCAAACCATAGGAACGGGTACGTGGTAAACCAATCGACTCAATTCCTTGTGCAGCTCCATT
>NZ_JASJOR010000094.1:0-712 GCF_030068545.1 Xanthocytophaga flava
TCCCTGATAAGTCTGGCTGCTGGACACGTCCATCAACGCTCCTGTATTTAAAACAAAACTGTTCTTAAAGGTCTGACCATTGGTAAAACAATACAGTTTGGCACTCCCACTGACAACAAGGCTGGTTGCAGTCTCAAAAACGGAAGGGGTATACATCAATATCGTGGCATTGGCAGCAGCCGTGAGTGTACCCGTATTAAGTTTGACAGCATGTAATTCGATCAACCCACCCAAAGTGGCTCCGGCATTAAAGACCACATTACGCAAACGAGCATAAATTAAGGTTTGAGTAAGACTCATCGGTCCATTAAAGACCACATTATCTACTCCATAGCCAGCCCCGGAAATAGTTAGGCTTGTGGAAGCTCCCAGATTGGCCGTTCCATTAACAGTTGCATTATTGAGTTGGTATAAACGAAGATTGGTTCCACAACTGATACCACCAAACACTTTGTTAGCCGGCCCATTCAGATTCAGTGTCACATTGTTACCCACAGTAAAAACGCCTACAGTCTGAGTGATGGCATTACTGCTGGCAAAGTTAACATTGACCGTTCGGGTCGTGTTGGAGGAAAAGGTAATATTGCCAAAGGTTTTGGCTGTATTGCTTAAAGTCAGCGTTGTATTGGAAGCAGAAGTAAAAATCAATCCGGCACTTCCAGACACACTCATCCCATCGGCAAAGATGGCAGACGTACCACTGATGGTCAGG
>NZ_JASJOR010000096.1:0-642 GCF_030068545.1 Xanthocytophaga flava
CTCTTACCCAAACTATAAGCAATAATAGCTGGACACAAATTAGTATTACAGGAATAGTAGTTACCAACGGAACATGTGAAATAGGCTTTACTACTTCTGCCAGTGGAACCAGGTATATTTATGTAGACGATGTCTCTTTTACACAGACAAATGCTGCTTCAGATTATGATTATCCGATTGGTGATGCTGGCAAGTATGAACGCTTACGCATGAGTGTAACCTCCGATTTGAGTGTGAGTAGTGTGCTGGGATTCTTTACCTGGGGGAATCCGGGTGGTTCCTCTCTTCCAATAGGGGCTTCTGCTTTGAAAGAAGGGGGTAATACGTTTTCCTATCTGGCCAATGATGGTTACTGGACACTGGAACCTGATGTAGATCCTGCTACTTCCGCCAGATATAATATAACCTTGTATTTACCTAACTATCCGGGCGGCAGTGGTCCGATTACTTTTGCCAAACGCCATGTTGCCACAGGAACTGGCTCAAACTGGACTTTTGATGGTAGCACAGTGGTAGGCGATTACTCCATAAAAACTCAATATGGACGAAGTGGATTTTCAACTTTTTCGCAAATAGGCATTATCAGTGGAACTCCTGTGAGTTTACCTGTATCCTATCTTTCATTTAATGGCTATGCCACAG
>NZ_JASJOR010000097.1:0-636 GCF_030068545.1 Xanthocytophaga flava
CTTTGACTGCATCGACTTTGACTGCATCGACTTTGACTGCATCGACTTTGTGTTTATAATGCTTGTTGACCCAGGCCCAAAACAATTCGAATCCTTTTTCGGTATTGGCAAACTGGGTACTGGCTTTGACTTTGATCTGCAAATCAGGCAAAAGAACACTCAAACAGACTTTCAAGCTGTCTTTGGCTACATCGATTCCCACACAATACTTCAAAGGAGTCAGACAAGAAGGAGTGTTTGAAGGAGTGTTTGAAGAAGTGTTTGAAGAAGTGTTTGAAGAAGGAGTGCTCATAGACGTAAATTGGATAAGTAAATTGGATAAGAAGTGGACAAAAGTAAAACACAGCTCTTGATAGAACTGCCTTGATAAAAATCTTTTCACCCATCCTACTCCATCGGTTTAACTCATAGAATGCAGAAGCATTAGTGAAAATAGGTCTAATGTTCTTTGGTACTGTTCAACGGCAAAGAGCGGAAAACCTTGTAAGGCCTAAATCCTTTTGATCGATAGTATTGAAAGAATAGCCTACTCAACATATCTATGTTTCTTTTAGGGCTCTTACAAGGGGTGAATAGTTTACTAACCAAGTATTTTATTCAAAATTGTACTTTTTCTTAACCTTTACAAGATATGAG
>NZ_JASJOR010000098.1:0-636 GCF_030068545.1 Xanthocytophaga flava
CTGTGGCATAGCCATTAAATGAAAGATAGGATACAGGTAAACTCACAGGAGTTCCACTGATAATGCCTATTTGCGAAAAAGTTGAAAATCCACTTCGTCCATATTGAGTTTTTATGGAGTAATCGCCCACTACACTACTACCGTTGAAAGACCAGGAGGGATTTGGAACTGATGCTGTAGGTGTAGGTCTTTTGGCAAAAGTAAGCGGACCGCTACCAGTAGGTGCATTAGGCAAATATAAGGTTATATTGTATCTGGCTGAACTAGCAGGTGCGGTGTTGGGTTCCAGTGTCCAGTAACCATCCTGAGCTAGAAAGGAAAATATATTCAAACCCTCTATCAGTGGCAATCCATTGGTACCACTCAAAGTACCCCAGGTGAAAAATCCCAGCACACTACTTACGCTCAAATCGGAGGTTACACTCATGCGTAAGCGTTCATACTTGCCAGCATCACCAATCGGATAATCATAATCTGAAGCAGCATCTGTCTGTGTAAAAGAGACATCATCTACATAAATATACCTGGTTCCACTGGCAGAAGTAGTAAAGCCTATTTCACATGTTCCGTTGGTAACTACTATTCCTGTAATACTAATTTGTGTCCAGCTATTATTGCTTATAGTTTGGGTAAGAG
>NZ_JASJOR010000009.1:0-278316 GCF_030068545.1 Xanthocytophaga flava
ATGTTCAATCTTGAACTGTTGGCTCATTAGCAAAGTATGAACCGTAGAAAAGAGGGTTTGTATTTTCGTTTCCATACTTACTTAACCCAATACTTAACTCTTAAGTTGACAGCATTGAGCGGACGCTGCGTTGGTGGGTAAAACCTTGTTTGGGTACTATCACAAACCTGAACAAGTATCAATTTGCCCCAACGCAACGGACGTTGCTTTCACTATAGGTCCGAACGGACGTTCGAACCAGCGTCTTTCTTTTTAAAACCTTCATTTCCAGAAAAGATATGGGACACGATAAGGACTTGCCCTGCCTGGTTTCCATTCGCGAATGATTGGGTTTATCGGACAACCCTTTCGGATGTGTCCCATGCCGTGTCTGTGGGAATGTGGGCGACCGCCAGTCGCCCCTACAGAATCGGGTTAATCCTAATCATTCGGATGTCAACCAGGGCGATCTGCCAATCGCCCCTACAGGTATCGGATCATACATAGAACACCTCAGCTTTGTAATTCCCTGTCAGACCTGGATCATAGGTAACATAGCGCAGCTTGGTAACCTGCTGGTCAGAAGGGTCAGTAACAATGCCATATACCGCCTCATAATACACACTGAGAGCCTGATACGCTTGTGTATGTTCATTAGCCAGAATACGTACTACTACTGTCAGCCCTTTGCCAGAATAGTTCTCAAACACGGCATACGTATACTTATCCTGAGCCAGTATCTGTTTGCCTCGCTGCAGATCGCGAAAGCCGTCTACATCGATACCGATAAAACCCGAATGTCTGATGAGTGACAGTTCCTGATTGCGGATAGCAAACGAACCCGACAGAGTCACAACTGAAAGGGACAAACGCAGTTGGCTGGTACGTTCCTGACGGTATTGCTCTATTATTCCACGCCATAACCCTTCCTGTATATGGGTTAGGTATAAGTCCAGTGGATAAGAGTTACAGGTTAAAGCATCTACAGGCGAAAAGAAACTAATAGTTGACATAAGTATATAAGAGAATAAAAGGTTAGAGAATAGATTTTTTGTCTGAGTGTGCCCACAGCGAATGTTTGTAGCATTCCGAAATTGTAGGGGCGCACCCATGTGTGCGCCCAGTTTCCGAACGCGAACGATTGGATTTATCAGACGACCCTTTCGGATTTTCCCATCGTTGGTGTTATCACCAACGAGATGTTTCCCACCGTTCAGGTTGGTGATAACACCAACCTGGGGCGTGACAATCATAGCCTGTGGGACACCAGGTTATCACGCGGGTTTGCCTCTACAGGATTACACAGATTGCCCATCTGGGCATATTCCTGCATAAACTTGTCTACCCAACCCGGACGATAGCCTTTGATGTGGGCATACTCTTGCAGCAGGGGTTTGGGATTTTCGCGCTCCATGATGCAGAACAGCACCCATTTGGGTTTGTAAGGTATGCCTGTCCGTAGATTGCCTAGCTGAGCCCGTTGCATGAGTTCGGTGACACTCATTTTTGACAAGCTTTTTTGTTTCAGATAAGACCAGTCTATGGTCATCTCCTGGGTTTGTACCTGCTGGCTTTCTTTTTTCTCTTGGGTGAGGCGTTCAAACTCCCAGCCACAATACGGACAGTGTACACTGCCTAAGGGAATAATCGAATGACACTCTGTGCACTCTTTCGTAGGAGCAATGTCAAGCGTTTTGGGCGGCTTGCCACTATGGAACAAATAACTCCAGTCGCGGGGCACATGCCACAGGCCATGCTCAAGGATGTTGTTGCCCATGTCTATAATGATAAACTCCTCCTTGGTGGCTGTAGTGCGTGAGCCACGTCCGCACATCTGCAGATACAACGGCAGTGATTGAGTAGCTCTGTTCAGGATGATACACTCAATAGAGGGTTCATCAAAGCCCGTAGTCAGAATGCCACAGTTCACCAGAATGGCATCGGGCGTATGTGCAAACCACTGCAGTGTTGCCTGGCGTTCTTCATCTGAGGTATACGAAGTAACCGTACGCACCTGCTCATGCACCTCCCGGAAAGCCTGAGCGGTAAAATGCGTATGCGCAATGTTGACACAAAAGATCACCGTCTTTTTACCCAGCGCATGTTCCTGCTGATTAGAGACACAACCCCGGTACAGCTTCGGTTTATTAAAGTCAGTATAGAGTTCACTATTTTTATACTCGCCATCATACCCTGTCGAGGCAGTGATTTCCATAGGCACCGCAAAGTAGCGGGGGGTAGCCAGATAACCTGCTTCAATCAAAAGGTGTATCTCTGTACCTATTACAATGTCCTCAAAATAATCTTTGAGTGGATCGTGCTTACTGGCAGCCACAGGCGTCGCTGTAGCTCCAATGATAGGTAGATCCGGGTGCAGGTCTATTACTTTCCGAAAGTTGCCCTTATGTGCTTCGTCTATAATAATAAGGTGAAGATCCGGCAATGACCAGCCTTTTTTGACACGTTTGTAGTAGGTTTCAACCATGGCCACCACCACTTCCTGTGACGGCATATATTTCACTCCGGCCTTTAGTAAACCTACCTCTAATCCCGCTTTCCGAAGGGTAGCTGCTGCCTGATACAACAGTTCGATACGATCCACCAGAATCAGTATACGGCCTAAACCTGCTGCTTCCAGTGTGCGTCGGGTAATCTCAGAGAAGGTCACAGTTTTACCCGCACCTGTAGGCAGGCACAGGATGACACGCTTTGTGCCACTCTGGTGCTTTTGTGCAATAGCCTGGATACACTCTTCCTGGTAGCCTCTCAGAGCCAGTTTTGGGTTGCCTGTTCCTGCGTGTACAGCTGCAACCGATACGTTCGGTAAGGGCAAAGCTTCGCCATCCATGCCCGTAGCATGGTTTAAAAACACATCCTCTTTCATGGATTAGCTGTTTTGGATGGCTGATGAGTTCCCTGTTGCCTGATCAGGCTCTTCCGGATTGCCGTTGTCAGATAAATGGCGCTTTATCTCTTCTTCCAGTTCCTGAAGTGTTTTCTGTTTACCTGCTAGTATCCAGGCTTCCAGTTCAGGCTTGCTGAAATACAGCTTGCGTCCCCGCTTCATATGCGGAATGCTGCCGGCACATACCAGATTGTAAATAGTAGACTGAGCCAGGCCCGTAATCTGCATGGCTAATTCGATGCCGCCAAGCTGCTTGTCGGCTGGTGCAACAGGAATGGTAACAGATTGGAGCTCTACGATCAGAGCCTCCAGGCGAATAAGCCTCAATTGAAGCTCTTCAAAGGGATTAAACATACATGGATGAGGTTGTGGTAAAAATTAATTACACAGAACCCCCTCTTGTGAGGATAACCAGAAACAGGACAAATGAAACGCAGGTGACTCCAATTAGTTCTGCAAATAGCAGCTGTTGCCTTTTCGACGAAAAAGCCCTAAGCCTATTTACTTTTACTGACAATGTTGCTACCTTTGTTTCATTGGCTACTACGATAGTACTACTTGTCTCTATTGACGTTCCAATAGATTTTCGCTTCGTATATATAGTGCAGAGCATTTAAAAGAAAATACTCTTTTGTCTTGTTTCTGAATAAAGATAAAGCAGCCTTTCTGCAAAACAGAAGGTTGATTCTAAGTCCAACTGTAGTTCTGTCGCCAAACTTCGCTACATTGGCTCATGCTAGGAATCTCTCACAAAAGGGGTTCCTATTTCTATTTTATAGGGTCATTGTTTTTACTGGGTATGCACTAGTTGAGTATGCACTAGCCGGTTGAGGCTTTGTACAATAGGTGTGCAATGAAAGCGTATCTGAAAAATAGGGTTTAAGGTGATAGACAACAGACCAGAAACCGGGGGTGAGATTTTTGAATTTCATGTAAAAAAAACTGAAAAGTAACAAGAAAACTGAAATCAGGTTGTGTGTTGAAAGTATGCGTTGAGTTGCGATTGTCAGAGGCGACAAAAAAGCATCCGAATAACTGGTTCGTTTGTCTTCTTTTATCCACTACATTTCACAAATGAATCTCTGTGTGAACTCAAGGACAAAATTAAACCGGAAAGAGGATTTTGCAAATATTTTTGTATAAAAGTTATTCATGTAATCGTAGAAAAAAGATTTGTTTTTATCTATCTTTTTGAGTGTTAGCAGATAAGGTATTTTATTTTTTGTCATTATTATAATTAATTATAATTAAAAATTTTTGTCGGTTTCTTTTTCTGAAAGATTTATTCAGATGGGGTAAGCTGGGTAAGATATGTGGATTGTATTTATTTTATATCATAAGTCTGATTTGAGTAAAATTTTCATCAAGGCTTCGGTTGTGTACAAAACGGAGTCTAAAATCAAATCTGAGGCCCCAAAGAGGCTCTATAAACTATTATCTGATCATAGCCCATGTTCTGGGTCTGTTAGCAGGTATTCACCATCAGAAGCTTTCTAATGTCTTCTAAAAGCTAAATCCATCAGAGTGGCTTTCCTACTCCTTCCAAAGAAACTCGCCTGGTAGAAGGACAAAAGGGGAGTGGTATTACTTTCAGAAGGATGGAGGCAGAGTGTTTTTCAGACTCCTTTGTGTCAGATAGGCCCTATAAGGCATGAAAGATCACTTATAAGGCATTGCCAGCCCATAATCAGTTTACTGGTTCAAAACTCAATAGCATCGCTTTAATCTCTTCTAATGACCTGTAATCGTTTTCTGGGAGCAAGGGTAAGTGGGAAGGGAATGAATTGATATATTTTTATTCTCTGATGATTTATTTTAAGAATACTATGTTTTTGGTTTTTATAGAATATTTTTTAGTTACTATATTTTTGTAATATTATCTCTTAAAAGAGAGGATTTTTGTGTATTTTAAACTCTGTCTGAAAAGGACTTTCTTCTCTGTACTCCTGAAAGGAAATCTCCCTTTGTTGTCCTTCTGAAAGAATCTTGTGACAAATAGAGTCATGCTTGGGTCCTGAGAAAAAATACTCTCCAATCAGAAAAACCGCCGGTCTTGCCACGAGATTCTTTCAGAAGGACAGGAAGGGAACCTAATTTTTCCAAAAAGATAGATAGACTGATTCTTTCAGAAGGAAAAGGACAAAAGGGGACAGGGAAATGAAATGGTCTTTCAGTAGGGCAGAGAGTAGTATTTCTCTTTAGTAAGGTATTTTTTTAGGTATCTTTTCTTTATTTACCGAATGCTTTTCTGCAAAAGTTATGTGATAGGATAAGACCTTTGCCTTTACCTAATTTACGAGATGGCTTTAAACAAGTTCAATGTAAACCATAAGAAGTCAGTTTGAGCAAAGAGAATACAATTGTCGCTAAATACCTCATGAAATGGCGTACATTGAATTCCTATTTGGCTAAGTTAGTTATTCAACACTGTGTTTCTGTAAAAGACACTCAAAATGACAGGAATCCCTCTTATTAAGGAAATAAACGAAGCCTATGAAAGCACGGGTCTCTCACTTCGTACAAGCAATCCTTCTTTTCACATCTTTGACATGCGTGATGCAAACCAGCTAACGGTCAACCACTATCCTCCCCATAGACTCGATTTTTTTACACTCATCATCAGCTTTGGTACCAAGAGCTTAAACTTTACACTCAACACAACTACATTCGAAAATGTGGATCATTTTATTGTGTGTGCCGCACCAGGCCAGGTAATGAAGTGGGAAAAAAACGATGACTGGTTTGGCTTTTGCCTCTGTTTTAAATCTGATTTTACCCGGTATGAATCAGAAATGAACCTGTTAGAAGATTTCCCGTTTTTCAACATCAAACAAACCAATCTGTTTCCTATCAATGAAAGTGAGTTCAGGGATCTGGCCTTAAACTGTCAGCAGATTGTAACGGAACAGGCAAACGGTTTTAGTTATAATTCCCAAATAATGAGAGCTTTATTGCAGGCGGTTCTCTGGCAGGTGCGGAGAATTTACGAGGGTTCTAAACAACAACCCATTGAAAAGCAAAGCTTGATTCTTGCCTCTCAATTCCACTATCTGGTAAACAAGCATTTTATACACAAGACGTTGGTGGCAGACTATGCAGATATGCTCAACATTACAGCCAATCATTTAAGTCAGACCATAAAAGCAGCCACAGGTAAAACGGCAAAGAGTATCGTGACCGAAAGAAGACTGGAGGAGGCTAAATACCTGCTTCGGTTTACCAATAATGATATTTCAGAGATCGCTTTTCATTTAAACTTTGCAGAACCCACTCATTTTACCAAACTATTTAAGAAGGAAGTCCAGAGTACACCGCTTCAATACAGACAAAACAACAAGTAGATGAGAGATTATTTACACCAGGTCGGCTACGATAAACCAAGATTTTTGCCATTTTTTCCAACTTTCTCATCCTTACCATCTTAGAAGAGGAGAGTAGTTTTGTTGTACAACAATGAGGTATTAAAACACACAACCATGTCAGACAACAAAACTCACACAGTTAAAACAGTACCGGATGGGTATACGGCTGTAACACCCTGGATCATTTCCCCTTCTACAGAAAAAATGATCCATTTTCTAACAACCGTCTTTGACGCAGAAGAAGTACCCAACAGCCGAATTACAGATGAAGAAGGTGTGATTATTCATGCGGTTGTAAAAATTGGCAACGCAATGGTAATGCTTTTTGACGCAAGAGACGGATGGGGACCTACACCGACTTTTCTGAATCTGTATGTAGAGGATATCGAAATTACTTATCAGAAAGCCCTGGCACTTGGAGCCACATCCGTAACAGATAGTACCACACTCTGGTTTGGCGAGAAGGTATGCCGGATAATAGATCCATTGGGTAATCTTCTATGGATAAATCAGCGTATCGAAGAGGTGGACTTTACAAACCCGGAAGAGGTTAAAAAAAGAGCCTCTTCACCGGAAGCGATTGCAGGGATCGCGTACATACAGAAATCTCTCGATGAGGCAATCCGAAAGCAGAAAAACTTGTTGCAAGTGCCATACTAAAGCCTTTACGACTACTCATCACAACATGCAAGTGTTTAATTCTGTAAGTAAGGGAAATATCTAAAAGTTTCGTTTCAAAAACTTTGTGTTCCTTCTCCCGTCGTTGGTGTTATTCACCAACGAGTTGTTTCCCACCGTTCAGGTTGGTGATAACACCAACCTGGGGATTGAAATTAAGGCATGCTACAAAATCTGCTCGTTGAGCTGGTTTAAAACTTATCCTAAACAACTTCATTTACTATACTGCTACCTTTGGAATGATTCGTGAAAGTTTGTCGTTAAAGTATAAAATCTAATTTGTAACATCGCATCGACAAAACTAATCCGCCATGTCAGCTTTTGATATGGCTTTCTATGTACTCATTCCTATGGCAGAAACACTTAGTATTCCTACTACCACTGATCGTAAAGAGATATATGATACCCTGATTCCTCAGATTGCTTCACTTATTGACGGGGAAACAGATCTGATTGCTAACCTGGCAAATATAGCTGGTGCTCTGAAACAGGCATTTGACTTTTTCTGGGTAGGCTTTTACCTGACTAAAAACAATCAACTGGTACTGGGACCGTTTCAGGGCCCTATCGCCTGCACCCGGATTGACTTCGATAAAGGGGTATGTGGCTATTGCTACCGTACACAGGTAACTGTACTGGTACCCGATGTAGAGCAGTTTCCAGGGCATATAGCCTGTTCCTCTGATTCAAAATCAGAGATTGTAGTGCCTATCTTCAAAGACGGACAGGTGTTCAGTGTACTGGATGTAGATAGCGACCAGTTAAATGATTTCAGTGAAGTAGATAAAGAAGGGCTGGAACAAATTATGCGACTATTAGAAAAAACGTTATAATAGTATAACTCAGTTTTCCTTCGCATGGAAACATAAGTCATCCCAAACTTTGAGTAAAAGGGTGTCATTGAGAAAGTAAGAACAAGTGTCACACAGAGAGCAAAGACGACTTCAATAGTGAACGGCAGTGTAGGTGCGTTGGCAATCTTTCTGCCGCGAGGTTGGCCTTTGGCCTTGCGGGCTGAAGGATCGGCAGAAAGTGTCCTTTTTGGCCTACTTTTTTGGACAAGCAAAAAAGTAGAAAGCTGCAAGTAGAATCATGTAAGGGACAATAAACAAAGCAACTAAAGAAATTTCTCAGAAATTACCCCCAAGCCCACATTTTCAAAAGTATAGGCTTGGGTTTTACTCATGTTTCGAGATAGATTTATATCAGAAAAGCTATGTCAGATAATTCTTCGCTATCAGGCCAATCTCAGACAGACCAAACACCAATTCGGGATTTGGCCCTGTTTCATTACATTTCTGACAAGCAAGCCCGGAGAAATCAGATATTTCTTCAGCAAAATCTCATTACATTACTGGAACAAGGCGAAAAAGTGGTTCATTATGCCAATAACGCCACCATTATTACTGACTCTCAATTTGCCATACTTTCGTCTGGTAATTGCCTGATGACAGAAAAGCGTCCTGTCGACAAGAGTTATCGCAGCACAATGTTGTTTTTTGACAATACAGTGTTAACGAAGTTCTTTCTAAAATACGCCTCCAGTATTGAAAAAATTTCGTCAAAGCCGAGCCAGAGTCAAGAGCCATTCCTTGTGTTTGAGAAAGATGAGTTTATCAGAAACTATATAGCTTCTCTGAGATTGATTCAATCTCAGACTTCCTCCTTTTCTGACAAAAAGATAGAACTGAAATTTGAAGAATTAATGCTTCATCTGTTTGAAAAATACCCGGAAGAAATGTTGTCTTTTCACATAAGGAGCCAGGAAGAATACTCTGATCTTGAACTCAGAAAAGCAGTAGAGCAGAATATCACCAGCAATCTTACCTTAGAAGAGTTAGCCTTTCTGTGTCATACCAGTGTCTCTACGTTTAAACGGAGATTTGTAAAACTTTATAACATTACTCCGCGCCAATACTTCCTGCAACGCAAAATGGAAATAGCCACTTCATTGTTGTTACAAAACGAACATCCGGGCGAAGTGTTTTACAAAGTAGGTTTCGAAAATCACTCCAGCTTTTCTCAATCGTTCAAACAGGTATATGGTATAAGCCCTAAACAATTTCAGCAGCAAAAGATGACCTTTTCCCAACAGACTTTGATCGATTAGCCATAATTGAACTGTGGGCTTGCCTCTACCTTTGCATACACATTAAAACGCAAAGAAAAATGGAAACACAAGCAACAGTAACACAAACATTCACTTTGAGGAGCAAGGAGGTAGGAGGTCAGTTTACCCAAAAACAGTTTGGTAATGGACCCGGTTGTTCAGGTGAAAATATCTCACCTGAATTGCATTGGGAAAATGCCCCATCCGAAACAAAAGCATTTGCCGTAACCATGCACGATGTTGACGCCCCAACAGGAAGCGGACTGTGGCATTGGGTCGTATATAACATTCCACCTTCCATCACATCCCTTGCCAGTGATGCCGGTAGCCTATCCGAAAACAACTTACCCGAAGGGGCGGTTGGTGGCTTAAGCGACATCGGAGTAAAAGGCTATTTTGGCCCTTGTCCACCTGCCGGAGAGCTTCACCGCTATATCATTACCGTTCACGCACTTAAAGAGCCTATAGCAGCAAATGAGAATGCAAGTGCAGCACTTACAGGATTTATGCTTACTATGAACACACTGGCAAAGGCTTCACTCCTGGTATATGGTCAGGGATAACTATACCCAATTGAGGGTACTACTTCCCTGCCTCATAGAATGCATTCCTGTGACGCAGGGAATCCTTCCTGAATATCTTTTCAACTAACATGGTATCTCTGTATCAAAAATGAACAAAAAATATATTTCAGAATTAACTGACTATACTATCTGGGTAAATAAAATTGCCATTAACTGGTTGAGTCAAATCAATGATGAGCAATGGGAGCAACAGATTGTCAGTAGTTTCAGTAGTGTGAAACAAACCGCACTCCATATTGTCAGTGCTCAGAAAGTCTGGATCGACTACTGGAAAAATGTTTCTGCGCCTGTTTTTTTATCTGTTGGATTTACAGGTACTAAAACTGACCTGATACAAATCTGGGAAGGTGTATCTGCCGACTTGAAAAATCTGATGGATACATATCCTGAAGAAAAGTATCTGCAACCTGTCACTTTCAAATGGCCGGGAGGTGGGGAAGGTACAATGGAGTTCTGGCAATCATTGTTGCACATGAGTAACCACTCTACCTACCATCGTGGTCAACTGGTGACTCTATTACGCCAGGTAGGCTTTACAACATTTTCTTCAACAGATCTGGCTACATACTATCGTATAGTCCACAATGAAGATAGTTTGCGTGTATTTGCGGGTTCCTGATTTTTTACTATAATATACCAGGACGTTTGGGTGATGTGTTTTTAATATATTCCTCTTTGAAAGATAGTGAAGTAGTTTTACTATCTTTCAAAGAGGAATATATAGTTCTGGACAGACTAAGCATTGGATTACATATAAGCACGGATGCGAGTAAGTTAGTTTAAAGGTGAAATTTGATATTTTTTCCTCCATATAGCCTTGAATCACCAACCGTATGAAATCAATAGTCATCACATTCTTACTTGTGTTGCCATGCCTACTCTTTGGACAAAGTCTGGAGAAAGAATCTCTGAAGTATCTTGGGCAGCCCAGACCTGGCCTCACTCCAATAAAATTTGCCTCTGATCTGGTGTCGTTGAATAATCAATATGAATTTGGTTCTGTATTTTCCAGTAATGGCGAGGAGTTCTATTATGCCGTTGACATGGCTGGAAAAGCTGAGATCAGGTATATGAAACTAAACAAGGGGCAGTGGACAAAACCAGTAGTTCTGCTATCTGATAAGGTATTCAGTTACAATGATCCAATGTTGTCTCCAGATGAGAGTAAGTTGTTTTTTATATCTGACAGGCCATTGGGTAAATCAGGAGAAAAGAAAGATTATGATATATGGTACATAGAAAAAAAAGGCAGCGGTTGGTCAGATCCTGTTAATGCAGGCCCTGTAATCAATTCGGATAAGAATGAATATTATATTTCTTTTTCAAATAAGGGAACTATGTACTTTTCATCAAACAGAAAGGGCAAAGACGAACGGGCAGATAGCTATAACATCTATACGGCAACTACAAAACGTGGGGAATTTACTCAGCCTGCATCTCTGGGAGACTCGATTAATACACAGCACTATGAGGCGGATGTATTTGTGGCAAGTGATGAGTCGTACCTTATATTCAGTGCAAGTCGGCCTGATGGGTATGGTGCAGGCGATCTTTACATAAGTTTCAAAAAAGCAGATGGCACATGGTCTAAAGCAAAGAACATGGGAGACACTATCAATACACCAGGCCATGAGTTATGCCCCTTTGTAAGCAAAGATGGGAAATATTTCCTCTATACCAGTTGTCAGGATATTTACTGGGTAGATGCCCGGATACTGGATAAACTAAGATAGCTAAAGCCTGCAAAAGCCTTTGTCTTCTTTTTCGAAAGGATCTCCCTTCACTGTCCGCCTAAAGAAACACCTCCTCTCCCTCTCTGTCCTTCTGAAAGGATCTTCCCGCCCTTGTCGGGACAGGCGTGATAAATAGAGTTGCGTTTACTTTCTGAGAGAAAAGGAATTATTCCCCAGGTTGGTGTTATCACCAACCTGAACGGTGGAAAACAGGTCGTTGGTGATAACACCAACAACGGGCACACAAAGTTGATATGACTTGTGCAACTAATTATCTATCTACAAAGAAAGAAGTTACAAAGAGAGCAAATATCACTTCAATCACGGAAGGTGGTGTAGGTGCGCTGGCAATCTTTTCTCCGCGAGGTTGGCCTTTGGCCTGTGGGCGGGAGGATCGGAGAAAAGTGCCTTTTCTTTACAAACACACCAATCTGGCTCACCAAATTCTCATTTGGTGCCCCTTTCTTTGGGCATGCAAAGAAAGTGACATGGCAGGGAGAGTGATATAAGAGACAATAAACCAACTCAGGAAAATACAAGAAAAAAGGAAGAAGCCAGTGGAAGAGAGATGTTCTGGACTATAAGCAAGAGACGAAGAAAAATGCTATAGAATCGTAGCAAATAAAGTACGAAATACTTCAAAAAAACAACGCCTATACTCTTTTAAAAGTACAGGCGTATAAAGTAATAAAGGTATATTTAAATCTATTGCTGAAAACCTTTGTTTATTTAGTTAACTCTGCAATTACAGTTACACCACCCTTAGTCTTATCTCCAAGATTTACCAGAATCTTTGCATCCAGCGGTAAAAACAAGTCTACTCGTGAACCGAATTTAATAAAACCAAATTCCTGTCCCTGAGACACCAGTTGTCCTTCGGCTATATACCAGCGAATGCGTTTAGCCAATGCACCTGCAATCTGGCGGAGGAGAATTTCAGTGCCACTGTTTGACTTGATAACCAGCGTAGTACGTTCATTTTCCGTACTGGCTTTAGGATGCCACGCTACCAGGTATTTACCTGCATGGTATTTAAAATATTGAACCATCCCTTCAATAGGTGTTCTGTTAATATGCACGTTGATCGGTGACATAAAAATAGAAACCTGACGGCGGGGAGTATTGAAATATTCTGTTTCGATAACCTCTTCAATCACCACAACCTTTCCATCTGCTGGTGCAATCACCTGAAGGTCAGCTTTTGTCAGTAAACGGTAAGGATTCCGAAAGAACTGCAGGATCAACAGATAGAACACAACTGAGATCACCAGTACGATCCAGGTCCAGGGCGCAGCAAAGAAATTGAAGAGAATGCCATTCAGAATAAACAGGAATAGCAAAGAGACCAGCAATAAAATACGTCCTTCTTTATGGATAGTCATACAGGTTCAGATTTTTCGGGTTGGTTTAGTTTCTGTTCAGATTATGGAATTGGGTACTTGTAAAGAATTTATACTTTCTCATGTATGTGATAATCAGCTGTATATTGCTGATAACAGACAGGTAATTACAGCATGTATACTGCTTTTATTTTATACAAAGAAAGAGTTTATTCGATAAAAGAACGCCAATCTGGTTTTTTTTGAATGCACGAAAATAGCTACTTTTGGGCAATTGACAATATGTTGGTACAATTTCAGCATACAAACCGTTCATGAGTGATCAGAAATTACCCTTACAGGACACTCCTCCACACACAGATTCATGGGGTGATCCACTAGGAGATGCATTAAAAGAGTATCTTTCAAACCCTTCTTCTTCCGATACAATTATTGTGCATATTGATATTGCAGAAGAAGAATATCTGCCTGTAGCACACTTTTTCCGAAATGAACAAACCATCTCTGAGCTCGAAAAGCAAGCCCTTACTGCCTGCCGGGGTCATGTTCTGGACATTGGAGCCGGAGCTGGTAGCCTTTCGCTGATTCTGCAATCCAGGGGCCTGACTACTACCGCCATTGATGTTTCAGAAGGGGCTGTCTGGGTTATGAATCAACGAGGCGTTCAGAATGCCCATTGTGTGAATATTCTGGACTTCGGAGACGAAAAATATGATACCCTCCTGATGATGATGAATGGACTGGGAGTAGTAGGCACGCTGGATGGATTGGCAAATTTTCTGGAGCAGGCCAAAGATATGCTGAAACCGGATGGTCAGATACTGCTGGATTCGGCTGACATCCTATATATGTATGAGGATGAAGAGGGAGGGTACTGGATTGATCTGAATGGTGCATATTATGGTGAAGTCACCTACCAAATGGAATATAACCAAGTAAAAGGAGAGCCTTTTGCCTGGTTGTTTGTAAGCTTTGACGTACTGTCTGAGTATGCAGAAGCAGCAGGGTTTACCTGTGAATTGTTATTTACAGACGAAAATGACCAGTACCTGGCACGATTAACACAACTGCATTCATAGTAGCTACTGTATATCCCCACTAATACCTGGGTGAAAGACTTTGTGTTGTTTTGTTACTACAACCGGACTGGAATAAATGGCACCGTTAGTATTGGAAACCCATTTTTTCTGTCCGGTTATCCCATCAATGGCATATACCTGACCCGAAAGGTCGCCTATATACACTACACCATTGGCAACCACCGGACTCGAAAATAGATAGCTGGTGACAGTGGTAGACCATTTCGCTGTGCCAGTCACTGCATCCAGCGCGTATAGTGTACTGCCAGCATGAGAGGTGATATACACAATACCCTCCGACACAAATGGACTGGAATAGATAGAGCTATTGGCCGTAAACTTCCATTTTAGTGTGCCTGTAGCTGTATCAACGGCATACAGGTTTTTGTCGTAACAACCCACATATACTATTCCATTGGCTACTGCAGGACTCGAATAGATAAAAGAGCCTGTTGCCATTTTCCATTGTAGCGCACCTGTACTGGCATTAAAGGCGTAAAGTGTATCCTTTCCAGATCCAATGTATACTGTCCCCTCAACTACTGCCGGACTGGAAAATGAAGCGTTTATAGTAGACACTTTCCATTTCAGATCTCCTGTAGTCTGGTCCAGCGCATATAAAGCACCATCTTTCGCACCAAAATAGACCATTCCATTTGCTACCACCGGACTGCTTTCAATATCCTTACCTATATTCTTTTTCCAGTTGATGGTGCCACTTACTGCATCCATGGCATACATCGTATCACTGCGACTACCCAGGTATACGTTATTATCAACTACTGTTGGGGAGGAGAATATAAATCCATGGGTAGAAGTCTTCCATTGGGTGGTACCTGTAGTAGAATCCAGTGTATAAAGGTTGCCATCTGAGCTTCCTACATATACCCATCCGTTTGCTATTGTAGCACTGGATTCTACATAGTTTCCAATCTGAGTTTTCCAATGTAACTTGCCTGTAAGGGCATCAAACGCATATTCATATCCATCATCACTACCAATAAATACAGTTCGGTTTACATCAGGCTCCGGATCATCCGTTTTGCAACCAGATACAAGTATCCATATAAATAAACAACATTGCAGAGAGAGTAGAGTTAATTTCATGCATACAAAGGTAGAGTAGGTGATAGCTACTTATACTGGATGCTGATGTATGCTAAATATACTACCTTATTGGTTGAAAACAGTGTCTGAAAGTGAATGAGATGCTTCGCTTATTTAGCGATTTTTTTAGACAGCTTACCAAATATTCCAAAAAAAACCAGAGTCTGCACTCTTTTAAAAAGTATAGACTCTGGTTTCATACTCACAGTGAAACTTTGAAATAACTCTTGTTTAGCAAATTTTTTTATTTCCTTCGACTCAACGCCTTTTCCTGATCTGACTCTTGAGAAACAGGATATTTTTTGAAAATAGCTATTACTGCTTTTTCAACCTGTCGGTTTAATGTGCGGGGATTATCTACAGTGCCTGCAATTGACCCTCTCCAGGCCAGTTGATTGGTGCGTGCATCTATGATATCAATAATAAGTGTTCCTTCTGTATATGTATAACTTTGTCGGCCAGCATACGAAAAGGGAGATATTCCCCAGGGATAATAACGCCAGCCCCAGCCACCATACATCATCGGATAGTAATTATTTCCAGTACTCCGTTTTTTTTCAGTATAGGTATGATACGCAACTTTTACATCCGGATTGAATGTAGTTTGTTGCATCCCGCGATCTGTAAGTTCCCTG
The DNA here is from genome assembly GCF_030068545.1 of Xanthocytophaga flava. Classification (NCBI taxonomy): domain Bacteria; kingdom Pseudomonadati; phylum Bacteroidota; class Cytophagia; order Cytophagales; family Rhodocytophagaceae; genus Xanthocytophaga; species Xanthocytophaga flava. The sequence continues at coordinate 15,513 of NZ_JASJOR010000009.1, forward strand.
GCAATAGAAGCATGAAGATTCTGTTCAATAATTTCATTCTCAAACAATGGATTCTCACTTCCTTTATTAGTATTATCAACATCTGCAAACTGAAATGTACGATATTTACTTAGATCAGCGTCTCTGCTTTGATCTGTAACAACCTGCGACCCTGCACAACCTCCCAGCCAGATCAGTAAACCAAGCATAGGAACAATTACTAAGTTTTTCATAAGAGTTCATATTTAAAGCTAAAAATCACATTGTATTTCCTGAAATAGGATAGGGGACACACATACCCAACCCAACTACTATAAAGTACAATAAAACTATGCCACGCTTTACCCTGTAGAATAATGAGGATTGTGCTGCGATTGAGCGACTTTATATATACCTATTTTGCTTGTATTTATAGTACGTTCACACTAGCTACAAAGAAAGAAGATACAAAGAGAATACCGGTGACTTTAAACGCAAAAGGTCGTACAGGTACGTTGTCAATCTTTTTTCCGCGAGGTTGGCTCTTGGCCTTGCGGGGGAAGGATCGGGAAAAAGTGCCTTTTCTTTACAAACACACCAATCTGGCTCACCAAATTCTCATTTGGTGCCCTGTTTTTTGGACAAGCAAAAAAGTGACAAGGCGATAAGAAGAGTGATGTTCTGGGTTTTAAACAAACGAAGAAAGAGAGCTTTCTCAAGAATACCCCAAGCCCACATTTTCAAAAACATAGGCTTGGGTTTTATTTACATCCACTATTCAGGATGACTCATGTTCTATACTTACATCCAACGTCTGAAATAATTCAGAGTATAAAATAAGTGATTGAAGCTTTATTTCTCCGCTGGCAATGCCAATAGAGGTGTTTTGGTATGAAATGCCATCTTAGTGATATTATTCTTATCAAACATGCGTTCAAAAAATGAATACTTGCGTGGTATCATCACCAGCAAATCACTATGCGATTCACACACACTCTGATCTATACCTCTCTGAATGTCCTCTCCATACAGATAGGTGTATTCCAGCTTAACTCCTGATAGCTGATTTTCAAAATCAATATAGCTGGCAGTTCTTTCCGGCGAATGACCTGCTGGCATAGGTTGTGGCAAGCGTAATACCTCTACCTGAGCACCAAAAGCCTCGGCCATGTCTCTGAGTGGCGAGAGAGAACAGGAAGAATCAAAATCACTGGCAAGCATAATGTGTTTGATGTTTTTATACGAAAAGTCTCTGGGTATCACCAGAATCGGAAGATCCCCGCGTTTAAGCAGGGTAGAAGTTACACTGCCCATAAGCAATTTCCCAACTGGATTTGTTCCACGCAAACCCATAATGATCAGATCCGCCTTTGCCTCTTTAAAATATCGGGTCAATACTTCTGCAACAGCCCCCAGACTAAGTTTACAGGTTACCTGTATGTGATACTTATTCATTAGCTGAGTCTTTATTTCCTCCAGCCGGATCATATGATGTCGGTTGAGTTCATCCAGAGAGGGAATGTCTACAGGGACTTCTGTGGTAATCAGAGGCAGGTCTACGGCATGAAACAAGATAATACCCGCATTGGTCTTCTGTGCTACATGAGCGGCATACTCGGTCGCGTACCAGGCATTATCGGAGTAATCGGTTGGTACAATGATGGTTTTCATACTAGTCTGGTGTTAAAAAATTTATGAAATCTACTTCTTCTCAGTACTCTTTTCAATGATATATCTCACTTGTATGCATGCCCTTTTTGGGTTTATTACACCTTGGTTCTGACCTGTATAGTATCGTGGGGATTGTTGATGAACTCGCTATCTAAGTTATAATTTTTTTCTTGTTTTTCCTTTGATTTTTACAACTTTATCGGTTACTTTTATTCACTTTTTTTATAACCACAACTACTTGTCTCATATAAGAAAAAGAAATGGATATGTGTCTGAAGTACAATTTTAGATACAAAGAAATTTCTGGTAATCAGTGTTTTACTTTTTTATCTATGTTGAGGCATTGTGCCTTTGAGACCTTGGTTTATACATGAATAGCCAATCTGTAATGGTAACTTTTACCAGAACATGTATTGAGTAACCTGTTTGTGTAATTATTGCCAGTATGATGAATATCATCTGCTGGAGTATATGATGTCATAGCATCCCTGTCTTCTTTCAAAGTATTTTTGTTTTGTTTATTTTTTAGCTAATAGCATTGCTCGCAGGAGGGGCAATACCATGACTACTATCATCGAAGCACACTTTGACGAAATTCATCCGGAATTGGTTGATCTGACCAGAGACTTACATTGGGAACGAGATCCTGAAAAAGGAGTTCGTATATTACGAACTGTCCTCCACTCACTGAGAGATCTTCTTAAGCTGGATGATGCCATTGCAATTCTGATGTTGCTGCCTCATCCTATGAAAGCTTTGTTTATTGAAAACTGGAATACAGCTGATCTGCCTTCTGTCCCTCCTGAAATGTGTAACTTTGTGGATTTGATCCGTAAGAAAGCTGGTAAGCTGGCCTTTTTTGATTTTGCAACTCCTGCAGATACTGAGAAGTCAATAGAACATATATTTTGCTATATACAAGAAAAACTGGATATAGATCAGGTGCGTGAACTGCAACGGTATTTGCCTGCTATGGTACGACCGTTTCTCTGTCTTCCCAGTTTTGCAGGATAGGTTTCTTTACAACAGATTGTCTTATTGTTATAAGAAGAATAGTATTCCTCCTCGCTCTGTTTTGTCACTAGTAGGTGGCAGTGGTCTGTTATGTATAGACTACACTGCCACTTTTTTATATAAAATAAACTATGAAGAATTATTCCCTGCCTTATAGTGTAGAAATGAATATAGTGACTGATAAAAATAGAAATGTAGATTATTTGTCGTGAGAGAGTGGAGCCAAGCAGCAATGTTAACCAACTAAGGATAAAGGAGCGCAAGTTTCGGGTTTTGGAACGGGGTCTGACCTGCTATTTTTGTATCATCTAATTCATTATAAGATGAACACACAGGAACAGATTCACTATAATCGCATTGCAGAAGCAATAGATTATATACGACAAAACTTTAAAGACCAGCCTAACCTGGATGAGGTAGCAGAAAAAGTGCACCTGAGCCCTTTTCACTTCCAACGTCTTTTTACAGACTGGGCAGGAGTGAGTCCTAAAAAATTTCTTCAGTATATCAGTATAGAACATGCCAAGCAGATCTTAAAGAACCGACAGGTATCTCTATCCGAAGCTGCCTATGAAACCGGCTTATCCGGCACAAGCAGACTACACGACCTTTTTGTAACCATAGAAGGAATGACACCCGGAGAGTTTAAGAACGGAGGGGAGAATCTATCTATTAACTATAGCTATGCAGAAAGTCCTTTCGGCAATATCATTGTGGCCTCCACAGCCAAAGGCATTTGTTATATGGCATTTGCTGAGAATGAACAGATAGCCTTACAGGATCTGCAGCAACACTTTCCTAACGCCCGCTTTCGACAAATGCTGGATCTGCTTCAGCAGAATGCCTTGTATATCTTTACCCATGACTGGAGCAAGCTCGATCAGGTTCGGTTGCATCTAAAGGGTACAGACTTTCAACTCAAGGTGTGGGAGGCCCTTCTACGTATTCCTATGGGACATTTATCTACCTATGGAGAAATAGCAGGCAAAATCAATCAGCCAAATGCTTCCCGTGCTGTTGGTACTGCTATTGGCAGTAATCCTGTTGCCTTTCTGATACCCTGCCACCGAGTGATTCAGGCAAGTGGAACTATTGGAGGCTATATGTGGGGATCAACCCGTAAAACAGCTATGATTGGCTGGGAAGCTGCCAAAACAATTATCACCGATTGACTAAACAGATGAGTATGCAATCTATAAAAGAAAAGATTAATGTACTGAACTGGCAGTCAATCACCAAAGAGATGAACGAAAAAGGCTTTGCCTGTGTATCTGCTTTGCTGTCTGAGACACAATGCGAAGAACTCATTCAACAATACGATAATCCTTCCCTGTATCGCAAGACAGTTGTTATGGAGCGTTACCGCTTTGGATTAGGGGAATACAAGTATTTTCAGTATCCCTTGCCGGATACCATACAAACTATACGGGAATCTGTGTATGAACACCTGGCACCTGTTGCCAATGGCTGGATGAAAGCCTTACACATAGATAAAATCTTTCCCGATACATTGGCTGAATTGCAGTTACTTTGCCATTTGCATGGACAGCAGAAGCCAACCGTGCTGATACTGAAATATGGCAAGGGAGGACATAATACACTGCATCAGGATTTGTATGGAGAGATCTTTTTTCCTATTCAGATTGTTTTATTTCTGAATGAACCGGGACAGGATTTTACAGGTGGTGAATTTGTGTTGATGCAACAAACTCCACGTGCTCAATCCAAAGCTATGGTACTAACTCCACGAAAAGGAGATATGGTGTTATTTACGACCAGTTTTCGTCCGGTGAAAGGGAGTAAAGGGTATTACCGGGCAACAATGAAACATGGAGTAAGTGAACTTCACAGTGGCGAACGCCATACCTTGGGAATTATTTTTCACGATGCACTAAGCTGACTCGTATGATACTACATAGTGAGTTGGAGGATCGTATTTTATGGCACAAAATGCGACATCGGGAGATTATAGTAGGAGGCAATGTAAAACTAAAAATTTATGGAACTTTACATTGTACATCCGGTAAACGAATGAAAAGAGAAAACCGTGTGTTTTTCAGATCAGAGGATGATGCTATCACATATGGTTACAGGCCTTGTGCACATTGCATGAGGCATACTTATCAAAAGTGGAAAAATGGACTTATTTAATACTGACCCTATTGTAAATATATTACCTGCAGATGGAATTGCACACTACTATGGAAAGATTCTGTCTGTAACGGATGCCCGCTACTACTTGGATCAACTATTTCAGACTATTGAATGGAAAAATGATGAAGTAGTTATTTTTGGTAAACACATTGTTACCAAACGGATGGCAGCCTGGTATGGAGATGAGAAATTCGAGTATACTTATTCAAATACTACCAAGCAGGCCCTACTCTGGACTGCTGATCTGCTAAAATTAAAAACATTGGTTGAACAAACAACCGGATCAACCTTCAATTCCTGTCTGTTAAACCTCTATCATACTGGCGACGAAGGCATGTCATGGCATAGCGATGATGAGAAAGCCCTGGGACCCAATACCGAGATTGCCTCTCTGAGTTTGGGGGCTGAACGTAAATTTTCTTTCAGACACAAACAAACCAAACAGACTACCTCTGTAATTCTGGAGAATGGTAGCTTGTTGGTGATGAAAGGGACAACTCAGACATACTGGCATCATGCACTACCTAAAACTAAAAAAGTTTCCAGACCCAGAGTTAATCTGACCTTTCGCACTATTGTACTATAGTAGGCAAATCCCTTGGCACTTGTAAACTTACATATGTCATTTTCGATGCAGAGGATGCTTTTTGTACACTATTCCTGCGATTATATTTGAGAAGGTGATAATCGTATATTCTGCAATAGTGATGTTATTTCTTAACAAGTCAGGACTTAGTATTAGGCAACAGATACAATCTGTAAAAAAACGACTTGATTCTTCTGTTTTTAATAGGAAACCCCAACTGCTAAAAGAAGATGATTGTTACACATTTATTATATTTCCCCAATTGGATTCCTATATTTTTCCCATTATAATTTTGGTGTTCTTTATTGGTTCCTGCGAAATGGCTACATGGATTATCTGGTTATTACCCCTTCTTATTTCATGTGCAATTCTTTATTTTAGAAGAACAGTGCTTGAGTTTTATCCAGCTGAAGAAAGAATAGTTATTACAAAAATGCTGTTAACCAAAACACTTTCTCATAAAGCTTTTCATTATCGAAGGCCATTAAACTTGTATATGGAATGGGGTACATGGAATCAGGATAGTGACAGCAATACCCTCACCGCAACACATACCTTATATATCAAAAACTTACCTGATGAAGTGAATACAAAGCTAATCGAGACGACCAATATTGACGTCTTGATGGAGATTCGAGACCTGATAAATACCAATGAATTGTATTATGCAGGCTCCCAAATAAAAATGTGGTAAGTGATTCCTACTCCTGATGTTTCTATCTCATGCTATAAGGGAGGTGAAAAAGCATGTCAAAAAGATATCTTGTGGAATTTCCTATTCTTGTGATTATGATTGAGTTGATATATAAACAAATAAAACAGGTCTACAATAGTAATACTACTAACCTGATTCAATAGATTAGATCTGTAAAAAAACAGTTGTACGTTTCTATTTTTAATAGAAACGTACAACTGATAAAGGAAGAGAGTTGTTATACCTTTATTATATTTCCCCAACTTAACTCCTATATTTTTCCTGTTATGATTTGGGTGTTTTTTGTTGGTTTCGGCGAAATAGTTACATGGATTGTCTCATTATTATTCCTTCTTATTTCATGTACAATTCTTTATTTTAGAAGAACAGTGCTTGAGTTTTATCCAGCTGAAGAAAGAATAGTTATTACAAAATTACTGTTAACTAAAACGCTTTCTTATAAGTATTTCTATTCTACAGGGCCATTACAATTGTATATATGTCAGGAAGATGAGGAGAGTGCATGGACCCTAAATGTCAAAGGTTCAGAATATGATCCGGATGCTGAATTGCTTACTGCTAATTCCTTAGCTATATTAATGGAATTAAGAGAATTGATTAATGAAAATGAGTTGTATTATGCAGGTGCCCGAATAGAAATTCTCTATAAAGGGCTACTTGCTAATGCCTCAAGCAAACATTTAACGTAAAATATTTCTATGATTGGTGCTTTGCTTTCCATCTCGCATACTTACCACGCAGAAGTGACACAGCATTAAGACCGCCTCTTTTCTGACCAAAAAATTGCAGAACCAGATAGGGCTTTCGTTTGTCCGTGGGTTTGGCTACCATCAGAAACGCACTAGTGGCTCGTTGTTCGCCACAGCGTTTGTCTCCTCCCGCAGTAGAACCAGCTTCCAGTGCACGCATCAGAATTTCATCAATACGCAGAGAATCCTGTTGTCCCTGTATCACAGCATCCAGAATAGCTTTTAATTCTTCCTCCGAAGACAAAGTATTGCCTTGTACAGAAACGCCTGCAGCTGTCAATGTGCCATGAGAGGTATGGGTAGCCGCACCTGTATATGTGGCAGGTGTAGCGAGGTGGGAAAGAGTAACAACAGCATATTGTTGTTTTTCGGGATCAAATAGCGGATCAAGCAAAGCTGCAATAATTTTTTCGGGAGACGCTCCAGCTTCAATCATGTTAAGTCCTTTACGTCTGGCATCTTTGTTACTCATGGCCTGTACTATAATGGCACCTTTGCCAGGTATAATCTGTCCAATGCCATAGCAATTATAGGTACAAGAGGCTCCTGCTATGCCAATTTCTTTTGTAACAGGATCTATAATAATAATAGACCAGGTGGCTAAGGTATTTGTGTAAATACTAAGAAAACAGGCCAGAAGTACACTAAATCGCATAGGGTCAGATTGGTATAGTTTCCTTGTAGATGCGTGATGCTGACTTTCAGTTGCATGAAGTTTGTATTTTTTCAATTAGCTGAAATTAGACTATTTACCGGGATTCCAAAGAACGCTTGGTAGTTAATGGGTAAATTGAGTACTTTGCATCGAAATTCTTAAACATATTTGATACCACATTAACCTATCAAATCTATTCGAATGATTATTGAACCTAGAATACGTGGTTTTATCTGTCTGACAGCGCACCCGGAAGGATGTAAGCAGAATGTAGTCAATCAGATTAATTATGTCAAATCCAAAGGCGCAATCAACGGGCCTAAGAAGGTGTTGGTTATTGGGGCTTCTACCGGGTTCGGCTTAGCTTCGCGCATTACCAGTGCTTTTGGAGCAGGTGCTGCTACCATTGGAGTATATTTTGAAAAGCCTCCTGCAGAAGGCAAAACTGCTTCGCCCGGCTGGTATAATACAGCTGCTTTCGAGGCAGAAGCCCAGAAAGCAGGACTATATGCCAAAAGTATCAATGGGGATGCTTTTTCGGACGAGATCAAACAGAAGACCATGGATCTGATCAAGGCAGATCTGGGAACTGTAGATCTGGTGATTTATAGTCTGGCTTCACCAAGAAGAACACATCCTAAAACAGGAGTAGTCTATAATTCGGCTCTGAAACCTATCGGACAAACGTTTACCAACAAAACGGTTAACTTCCATACAGGAGTCGTTTCTGAAATCAGCATCACACCTGCTTCAGAGGAAGATATTACCAATACTATTGCCGTAATGGGTGGTGAAGACTGGGCGATGTGGATTGAGGCATTAAAAGGTGCTAATCTGCTTTCTCCTGGTGCTACTACTGTGGCTTATTCATACATTGGACCTGCATTGACAGAACCTGTATACCGTAAAGGAACTATTGGTCGTGCCAAAGATGATCTGGAAGCTACTGCTTTTACCATTGCAGATAGCCTGAAAGATATCAATGGACAGGCATATGTTTCGGTAAATAAAGCATTGGTAACTCAGGCCAGCTCTGCCATTCCTGTAATTCCATTGTATATCTCCCTGCTATATAAGGTTATGAAAGAGGAAGGTATCCATGAAGGTTGTATCGAACAGATGCAGCGTCTGTTCCAGACTCGTTTGTTTGCAGGATCTGCCATACCAACTGATGAGAAAGGACGTATCCGTATTGATGATTGGGAAATGAGAGAAGATGTGCAGGCTAAAGTTGCTGCTTTGTGGGAGCAGTCTACTACAGAATCATTGCCTGAGATTGGCGATCTGGCTGGATATAAGGCCGATTTTATGAATCTGTTTGGTTTTGATGTAGCAGGTGTAGATTACCAGGCGGATGCCAATGAGATGGTTCAGGTACCTGGATTGGTAGAATAAATTGTTATTGAACATATCAACATCCTATGAGTACCATAGCTACTATATCTATGTTATTCATAGGATGTTTTTTGCATGTATAGTGAGTGATTCCTTCCTTTAAAAGCCTACTTACTAAAGTTCTGATTGTATTCGTAAATACGCTGTATTTCCTGAGAGTACTCTTCTATCTGTGCAGGAGTAAAGTGACACTCCCGCAAAAAGTCAGTAGTCATCTTGACCGTATTTCCCAACTGGTCAGGATCAACAATAGTACAATGTGCATGATCTCTGAGTAGTATATATTGTTTACTCTTGTTGGCAGATACGCCAAACTGGTATACTCCTACAGATTGATTTTGTAATAGTGTTTGATTACGGATTTCCAGAATATCTGCTTGTTGTGGTAGACTATCGCCCTTCTGAAGATTTTTACTTACCAGGAACGCTTTGATTTGTTTCAAAATCTGGTTAGATTCCTGTTTCCGTAATGACGCAAGAGTTTGTGCCTTCACCGATATATTTACAAAGACCAGCATTATACAACCTATTATCCATAGTAGAAATTTGTTGCTTTTATACTGGTCATTCATACCTAGTCTAAGATTAGACAGTTGAAGAGGCATATAGGAAACTAGCTTGCAAGCTGTACACTGACAGCACTAGGTCCTTTTTCCCGTTGTTCAATCAGAAAGGTTACACGATCATTCTCCTTGATAGGCTGACGGAGTTCTTTTACATGTACAAAAACACTTTGCTGACTGTCCGAATCTTTAATAAATCCATAGCCTTTAGCTTCATTAAAGAAGGTGACCTTGCCTTTTCTCACATCCAATGTAGGATCAACAGGAGCCTGTCTGGCTACTCCAATCACAATCTCATCCTGCTTTATAGCTCTTTTTTGTTTGGGATCTGGTGGGGTAGAAGTAATATTTCCATCTGCATCTACATAGGCAAACATCTCTTCAACACTTTTTCCTTTATCTGAGTGTGTCTTCCGTTCGGCTCTTTTTTCTGCTTTATCCTGTTTCTTTTTTTGTTTTTTTACTACGTTTTCTTTTTTATTATACGTTTCTCTGGATTTTGCCATAAGGGATTAATTTGCTTTTTTAAGGTGATATGAATATGGTAGGCTTTGATATGCCGGGTAGAAATCTAAAATTATTACCCGTAAAAAAATGCGTTGCTGTAATAATAACACTTTATTACTATAATTAGTTTGATTATGTATCAATATATCCAATTATATAGACATATATTACACTTTTTTTTAGATAAATAGCTGTTTCGGGGATTTTCTTTTTTGTTGACGAACAGCGTTGTTCCAAGGGCTTATTTTTAAAATATATATTAAGGTAAGTTTTTTATTGTCAGTTAATTACCATATCTTTAAAGATGTCATTTTAAAAAACTGTTTAATGCAACAAGGTACCGTAAAATTTTTTAATAATCTGAAAGGATTCGGATTCATTAAGTCCAACTCTTCTAATGAAGATATTTTTGTTCATGTTTCAGGCTTGATTGATGAGATCAAAGAGAACGATAAAGTTACCTTTGATGTAGAGAAAGGCAAGAAGGGTTTAAATGCCGTGAATGTTCAACTGGCTTAATATAACCTACTTTAGATTATATTATCTCAAACAAACAAACCCCTGGAGAAGGGGTTTGTTTGTTTAGGGCTTATTCTTGTTGGAAATACTACTACTAAATTTTTTCTATCAGAACATTACCTGTGCCTGTCAATAGCCAATTAATATTGACATCATATACTTGTTGGAATCTGTTAAGCAACTTCTCGCTAGGCCTGCGTATACCTCGTTCTAATATTGCGATATTGACCGGTTTACTGCCTAGTTTCTGTGCAAAGTCAGTCCGTGTCAAACCTGCAATTCGGGTACGCAGGTAATGGATACGGCTTGCAATCGTATTGCTGGCGTTATCCATTGATGGGTTTTTTATAGATGTCATATTACTTAAACGTTTGTACTGAGAAATTAGTATACATGCTACTCTATATCTGTAAATTGATAAGAGTAATATACCTGGTTTAAATTACATAGACAGACCTAATTCAATGCCGAATTTTGTTCTTAAAAGCTTTTTTAAGTGGTTCTCATCTGTAATTATATCCTCAAATCGCCGACTGGTTGTTTTTTCGATGAGTTTATTATTGAATATGGTTACTCTACCTGTTTTTGTAGGCTTTGTGCAGATTGTATTTTTGACGAAGTAAGACTCTGGGTTCGTCTGCTTGTATAGGCAAATTTCCTCAAATGCATCTGGGGTGACATGTATCAGATTAAAAATATACTTCTTTTGAAATTTAATCCCATTTGGTGACATGGAAAGTAGAAAGTTTTCATCATTGTATTTTTCTATCTTAAAGAAGTTTCTACCGTCACTTTGAACACCTGCTCTTATCTCGAGTGGACGAATGAACAAATCACCGTATCCTACATCTGCAAGGTACTCTTTGTCTGTTTTTACATGTACCAGCATATGGTCAAACTCAGGGCCGGGATTGCCTGCATCGTCAAAAATGCGGGAAGAAATGAGTTTGCTTGAAAATCCTATCTTATTGAGAAGCCAGTTGAAAATAAGGTTAAGCTCATAACAAAAGCCACCCCGCATTTGGGTAACTATCTTTTCATATCCCTTTTCCAGTTGTAAGCTAAAAAGCTGGTTATAACGAACGTCTAAGTTTTCAAAGGGCACCTGATAGATATGTTGTTCGTGAATAGCTATCAGAGTTTGGGTATCAGGTACAATAGGGCCTGAAAAAAGGATTCGTTGTAAATAGCTGGTAATATCCATAACGCTTGGTTGCCAGGAAGATAGGAGTATGATATCTATGACAAATAGTAAAAAATGTTATGCCAAAACCGGATGGCTTTTTACAAAAATGATTATTTATTGTCCTACTTGTCAAGAAATTATGTATGAAAGGAAACTGGTTTTATTCCTTTGTGTCATATTCAGGCACAGAATGTTTCGTGGCATATAGTGTAGCAATGATAAGAGAAGTGACAGTACCTGTCAGAACATATATGAGACTGTTACCCGCTCCTTTGTAATAATACAGAAAGTCAGCGCCCTCACGGATATACATGCCCGATTCCAGATAACCTCCTACCAGTATAAAAAAATGAAGGCATAGTAGTGTGTAGATACTATAAAAAGCTTTGTCGGAGTGCGTAAATTGAAGATCGTTTTTCAGGTGTGACAGAACAGGTAAGACAATATATACCAGACTATAACTCATGACTGCTAGTAAAAGTCCAAACATAGTAAAGTCAAAAAGGCTATAAGGAGATGAAGTGGCAATGAGAGGGTATTCATACGCCAGGCATAGTAATCCTGTTGAAATGCTGATAATCAAAAAAGAAAGGCCAAATAATTTAAAACTTGTCATAAGGGCAAGATGAAAAATAATGAAAAGGTTTTATCTTCAAGATAAATATCTGGTTAAAAGTATTGAAAGAAACAAGAAATCACAATGAGATTGAAGTTCCTGCGTAAACTTTTATACCAACACAGCTTTGCCTCATATAAACTGTACCACTATAGAATGAATTTTCAGACCATAGTTCCTGATAAATCGATTGCTCTTTTTGTAAAAACTATCTGGGTATTTGAAAATATAGATTCTGGTATCAAAACCAATCTGCCTTTCTTTGCCGATGGCTATCCCGGATTACTATTTCAGCAAACATCCCATGGTCTGATCGTGAATCCTCATAAAAAGCAGATGCCAGTTTTGTTTTTGTATGGACAAACACTTCATCCTATTGAGATGGAAATAGATGGAACCTATCAACTGATTATCTACCAATTGTATCCTTTTGTCTTAAAGAGTTTTTTCGGAGTTACTCCTAAGTCTATTAATGATACTTGTTACGACCTGGCGCAACTTCCAGAATTTGATAGTCTCACTTTTACCAAACAGTTGCTGGCCTGTTCAGAGCTTTCGCAGAGAATAGAAGCATTAACCTCTTTCCTATATCAGATGTTTCAACTCAAAAAACAAAGTCTTGATTTGACAATCAAACAAGTAATTGAGAAGATTATCCTTACCAAAGGACAGGAGCCGATTCGAGCTATTGCAGAAGAAGTAGAACTTAACCCACGTACTCTTGAACGAAGATTTGCCAGCGAAACAGGATTATTACCCAAACAGTTTGCTCAGATTATTCAGTTTCAGTTATCACTGGAACAACTCACAGTAAAAGACTACAATAAGCTTACGGATGTTGTATACGAAAACGGTTTTGCTGATCAGTCACATTTTATCCGTGTTTTCAAAGCCTATACTGGAAAAACACCTAAAGTTTTTTCAAAAAAATAAGCACAAAATCACCAGCTGTCGTTTTTATTCTATTTTCCGCGTTTCCCATGCACCAACTTTGTGGTATAACTTAAATTTCTTACCACTATGAAACTCATTATTTTTGGTGCTACCGGGAGTGTAGGCTCTCAACTTGTAAAACAAGCATTGGATCAGGGATATGCTGTAACAGCCTTTACTCGTTCTCCTGAAAAGCTGGCTGCTCTTGCTCATGATAATCTGCAAATCATCAAAGGTGATCTCCAGCATGCCACCGATGTAGAAAATGCCATCCGAAATAAGGACGCGGTATTATGCGCCATTGGAGATGGTGCCAATGGAAAAGTACGGGCAACAGGTACTCGACACATTCTGGATGCCATGCAAAAAACGGGTAGTAAACGTTTTATCTGCCAGACTACACTGGGGTTGGGGAACAGTGCAGGTAATCTGAATTTCTTCTGGAAATACATCATGTTTGGTTGGTTGCTCAAAAAGGCTTTTCAGGATCATCAGATACAGGAACGTTATATTTTTGACAGCTCACTGGATTATACTGTTGTACGTCCCAGTGCTTTTACCAATGGTTCGGTGACCAATACCTACAAAGTGGATTTTGATGGGAACTATAAAAAGCTAAGCCTCAAAATTTCCAGAGCGGATGTGGCTAATTTCATGTTGCAGCAATTGCAGAACAGACTTTATTCCCGAAAGGCTGTTAGTATCTCCAACTAATACATGGTAAAAAATAACTTAGACTTTCTCTCCAATGCATCCTATGAAGTTCCCCGATGTGATCGTACTGGTAGCAACAACCCTGACTGCATTGATGGCAGGGTTGTTTTTTGCCTACTCTGTTTCTGTGAGTCCTGGGTTGCAGAAATTGTCTGATATAGAATATATCAAAGCTATGCAGTCTATTAACCGTGAAATTCAAAATCCATTGTTCTTTAGCTGCTTCTTTGGAGCGCTACTATTACTTCCCTGGGCTTGTATTCAGCAGTATTCTTTGAATAAGTCCACATTTCTGTTTTTGTTAGCAGCTTCTGTAGTGTATGGCATTGGTGTGTTTGGGGTAACAATAGTGGCTAATGTTCCATTGAATAACCAGTTGGATGCTTTCTCACTTTCAACTGCTAGTTCGGAACAGATACAAAAACAACGATCTTTATTTGAAGGCCGATGGAATATTTGGAATCATGTGCGTACAATTGCATCTCTGGTAGCTGTAATGGCAGCTATTGGAGTTTGTCTGGTTCGTAAAGGGAATTAGTTTTACATTTGCCGTATGGAAAATATTCCCATACGAAATATTACCACTGTTCCTCAGGAGTCAATTCTGTCAGATAGTTTCAGTATACGGGATGTACAGGAAGTGTTTGGTGGCAAAGACAGTATACAGGACACACACAGACATACATTCTTTTACATGCTGGCTTTACAGAAAGGAGCAGGATCTCATGAAATAGACTTTATTCCGTATGAAGTCTCTGACAATACTATTTTCTTTATGCGCCCTGGCCAGGTGCATAAACTTACACTAAAAGCTGGTAGTACAGGATATCTGATGCAATTCACAATAGCTTTCTATTCGCCTCAGGATCATAAAGCCAGTCATGTATTACGTAGGGTAGGATCGATTAATTCTTATCAGTTTAATGACCAGAATTTTGAGAAACTGTTTTCTGTATTGAGGTATATATTTCAGGAATATACTGACCAACAAGAAGGATTTCAGGAAGTGATTAAGGCAAATCTGGGCATTTGTTTTATTAAACTTCTTCGACAGAATAATCAAAAGAGTTCGGCGAGTACAAACCTGTATGGACAAGAACGCTTGGAGGAATTACTTGAATTGTTAGAAACCCATGCTACCACTCATAAGCAGGTATCTGACTACGCAGATATGTTGAATTTGTCTGTCTACCAGTTAAATGCTATTACCAAATCCATGTTGGGCAAAACTTGTTCCGAACTCATTACAGACTACTGTATTCTGGAAGCTAAACGCTATCTGCTGGCTACTTCCAATCAGGTCAATCAGATAGCGTATTATCTGGGATATGAAGATACTTCCTACTTTATCCGGTTCTTTAAAAAACACACAGGCTATTCACCAGAAGCCTTTCGGCATAATTTCAGATAAGTGCTGTTGAACTGCATTTTTGTCCTATCATACACTTACTCAATGATATTACTTTTGAGACAGATAAAATGATTCTCAAAAGCAATTTTCTGTGTATGAAAACAAAGTTAAAATTAATTGCATCTTTCAAGATCTGGATTGTTATCTATCCTTCCATTACCCTATTTCTTTATTTCTTCGGTGAAGCATTGGCTGCATTGCCTTTGTATCAGCGGACGTTTTTACTAACCATCTCATTAGTCCCCTGGATGGTGTTTGTAGGTGTACCTTTTGTGGAGTCTGTCCTTCGACTGATTCCAACACGAGATGATAAAAGCTAAATCACAAAGAGACTACATGAATAGTTTGTGTGTGTCAATTCTTTATTCACCTGAAAACTTAACCATTAGTATAAAATACCATGAATATAAATCCGAATTGGGACGAACGATATAAAGAGCAAGAGTTTGCTTATGGCAAAACTCCTAACCTTTTTTTTAAAGAATGGCTTTTGAAGTTTACATCTGGCACTATCCTGATGCCCGCAGATGGAGAAGGTCGCAATGGGGTATTTGCAGCACAGCAAGGATGGAAAGTTACTTCCTTTGATCAAAGTAGAGAAGGACAAGCTAAAGCCCTGCAACTGGCAAAGGAAAATAGCGTGAGTCTGGAGTATATTGTAGGGGATTTGGAACTACTTGCGTTTGAACGTGAGTCATTTGATGCTATTGGCCTTATCTATGCCCATTTCTCCGCTGAAAAGAAGTCCCGGTTTCACAAAAAGCTGGACACATTTCTGAAACCGGGTGGAATCATAATTCTGGAAGCGTTTAGCAAAAATCATATACATCTTGTAAAAGAGAACCCAAAAGTGGGAGGGCCAAAAGATGTAGCTATGCTGTATTCCCAAGAAGAGATACTGGCTGATTTTCAAAACTATGAATTGCTATTACTAGAAGAAGAAGAGGTCATATTAGAAGAGGGGAAATATCATAACGGTAAAGGATCTGTGATTAGATTTGTTGGGAGAAAGATGGTTTAGAGTATAGATAAAAAGAATGTGAGTTACTTTTACAAACCAGTAGTATACATTTGTGTAGTACTGGTTTGTATTGGTAGTGGTATATAACTTTTGTAGTTCTTTAATAGAAATGAACCTTCTGATTCTTTTACACTGTCTGTTGACTGTTAATTTTATTACTAATCCTGTTGATACCACTACGAGCTACTTTACACAGAAAAAGTGTTTCTTCTCGGATCAGAGTCATGCAGATACTTTCTGTCTTCAGATGATTGTCAATTCAACAGATTATGAAAATGCAAAGGTTTATTTTTATATCAAAGATTATAA
The DNA here is from genome assembly GCF_030068545.1 of Xanthocytophaga flava. Classification (NCBI taxonomy): domain Bacteria; kingdom Pseudomonadati; phylum Bacteroidota; class Cytophagia; order Cytophagales; family Rhodocytophagaceae; genus Xanthocytophaga; species Xanthocytophaga flava. Next base: position 32,189 of record NZ_JASJOR010000009.1, read on the forward strand.
AGGAAAACGCATTTTCGCTGACACATTAAAAGGATTGTCTTTGTATACTTACTCTGCACAAACTAATGAAGAGAATCCTGGTTTAACCAAAGAAAAACTGCTAAATGGATTCTATGACTTTTTTAATAAAGAACAGTTTAGTAAGCCACCCATAGAGAAAGATGTAGAATATGCAGAAGATGACGAACTGGTAGATCGTCAGACATGGGAAACTATACAAAATAATCCTAATCAGGTTGCCTTTACGTACACTATTTTAGAGGAATCTATTGTAAGTATAGTTTATATAAAAGCTGCCAGAAAAGTAGTTAAATTTTAAGTGTTCCCAGCAGTAGCATTTGATCAAAGCGGGGAGTAACGCGATCATCTTATGCAGGAATTTGTTTTATAACATCAGGTTCAACAATTACATGGTTTTTGCTAACAGCAATTCCTTGCGGATTATTAGTTATAGTGTTTTCATCTTCTTGAAAAGTTAAAAAGAGTCAGTCTGATAACTGTAATTTTACTTAACTACTCGTTTATGGCAATTGATAAATAATTCGGGCTCAAGCTTGTCTATTTCTTTCCAAACACTAAGCGCAATAATGTACCTTTGAGTACTCTCGTCTTTCTTCGCAATACCTAATACTGCCCCTTTTTTGATGAACTCTCCTTTCTGAAAAAAACTTTTTTTAGTTTAGAATACACAAAAAGTTGTTCTTTTTTCTTTATACCTACTAGTAATAACCCTGTAATTTCGGCTATTACTAGTAAATGTCCTTCATGTGTATTTATAACCAGAGAATCCTTATCAGATTTAATCATAGCATTTCTGGATGGTTGTCCCATATAAAATAAAGGCTCTTTTCTAATTTCTATATATCCATTTGAAATTGGACAACCACATTTGGAAGAAGTTTGACCTGCCACAGGAGGAAAGGTTATCAAAGAGGTTATAAGAGAAAGAATTAAATAGTGTATGTATATCATTTTCTGATAGGTCTTTGAATATCTGTATTTTAAGTGTACTATTTTTGGAAATACTTGCAACCTTTTTTGTTTTACGTGGGTCATGATAAAAAAACGACAAAAACATGAAACACCTGTTATTCGTGGCTATACTTCTAGCCTTTACCCAATGTAATACGAATTCTGTTTCACCAACAGAAAAATATTCCAGTACAGACCTGGTTGGACGCTGGGTATGGGTACAATCATCAGGAGGTATTGCAGGTACTACTAATACTCCTGCATCTACCAACGAAACGATTGAGGTGGAATTTACAACGGATGCACATCAGCGTATCTATAAAAATGGTCAGTTAATTTCAGATCTTACTTACCAGATCATACAAGATACCAGTATGTATACAGGCAAAATAGCCTCTCAGATCGACTATGGTCACGGAAGCTTTAGAACAAGTTATGATTTTGACAAAGGTGACTTAATTCTTGCACAAGAGTGCTTTGATTGTTTTGTGAGCAGATATACTCGTAAAGCATCTGGTAATGATTAAACAATAGAAGATTCTTTCAAACAGCTATACATTTTTATTTACCCACTAAATAAATATACTTTATTTAGTGGGTATTTTTGTTGTCTTATATATAACAAATACTATAAAGTCCTCATTTTTTGGTTGAACTGTAGGTGTTAACTTTTTTCAGTTATGTATTTAGAGATTACTTATAAAAAGAACCCTAAATACATAAGACAATATTTACTACTTTCCACCAGGAAACAAACTCATATCCGGTTTGTATATCCATGTCTCGGATGTACAGGATACTATAATCTGATTTTTGAGTTTACCTTCAATACCTGCCAGATCATCCTGTATATTTTCGGTTTGAGCAAACTCTTCAAAATTATCCATCCCTATAAAAATAGTCAGCAGATTGAGCTCGGTTCCATCTACTGCTTTAAAAACGAGAAATGTCTTAACTGGACGGGTGGTATAAACAGCTTTGAGCTTCTCAATTAGTTGCTGACCTAAGTCTATACGATTGACCTGAAGCGTTATAACCCGTAAAAAGCGGGACTTTAGGCCATTGGCATTGCTGATACTTAATTGAGGCAGAGCCATAAGTTTGTACCCTGTCAGATAGTCGCCAAATGGAAATGTGTGCAACTGATTGTCTGCCTGATAATCAGCGGGCTTGATGGAATTGTCAAAATCTTTCCATACATGATCAAACGTAGCGTCTACGAAATATCCGTTTCTTGGCCCCGACAAGACATACCATCCATACCAACTCCACGGGTCTTTATTGGCCTGATGCCATACCAAATGTTTCTTATACCCCTCTTCAAATTTGTGCTCCTGCTGGGGGTTGGGCTTCCATACTGAAAAATGAGCAATAGCACCTTGAGCCAGTAAATACTCAGGTAGTGTCAGAAGCAGAAAATACAAAATACCTTTCATTTGTGATTTGTTTTTTCTGCAAAGAAACCGTCTGAAACAGTATGAAAATTGTATAAAAATGAACTAGTAACTCTGAGCGAAATAGGTACTGATTGTGTGGGGTGTATGAAAATAGTTCTTGGGAGACTGGCCTGTAAAAGTTTTGAAGATGCGTATCAGGTGTGATTGATCAAAAAACTGATTCTCATGACTGCATTCTGTCAGTTTCTTTTCCGGATGTTGTTGTCTGTAGTCAATGAAGTGGTTGATCTTTATAATACTACTAAACTCTTTAGGTGTAATGCCTACCCATTGCCGAAAAATAGTGTCCAGATAGCGTTGTGAAACACCTGTTTTCTGACGAATTGACTCTATTTTTATATTCCCTCTATGCGTAATGATTTGCTGTATAGTATAATCTACGTACTGAAATGGAAGAGATGTTTTATAGATACGATTGCATAAATTGGTTAAGGTATTTTCAAAGTTCAGGAATGTTTGCCGGGGATCTTCCGTCAGGCAGAAATGTAGCAGTTTGGCTTGGGGAATATCATGTACAGAAACAATCGTATCTGTAATCAGACTAGCTGGAAATTTAAACAGATTATACATCGTGTGAGGGTGAAAGCGAATACCATACAACAAAGAGCCGGGACGTAATTCTAATGAGTAAGGAGATCGTGTTTGCCCTGCAAAAAATGCATCCGGTTCAGTAAGCCATTCCAGTTGCTCCGTAGATCGTTTGGCTGTACTTGCAGACAGGTGAAAAATGATTTCCTGGTGCCCGTCTGGGATGATATTTTCGACATAAGGCAGGTTAGCTGTATCTGAAACCTGAAGGCTCCAGAAAGATTTTACTATTGATGAAAGCTGAGCTGGGACATATGTTTGTAGATCAACCATAAGGCAATATATTGACAAAATTGTATTTGTACAGCACCATACCTTTGTTTATCAAAAGAGCTTATGAGATAGTTCTCTTTGCTAAACTCTAATAGCTATTGTTGCATATAAACTGAAGAAAACTGTTTCAGGATTATCTGCACTACTAGAGTACAATATAATACTCTATTAGGGGTAAGGCTGGCTGGTATGTGCTGTTTAAGTACAAAATATAAACCTTTTTACTTGACAACCCCAAGACAATTCATATATCTTTGTCAAAATCTTCCAGAGATACGAATGAAAAAACAACGCCCATGGTATAGTTTAAGAGCTATAGGTAGCCTTTTAATGGCGCTTTGGGTATTGAATTTCAGTATCGACTCGCCAGATGCCTATGTGGGTAATTCGCAGGTTCTCCAACTGGGTCAGGAAGATTTGTCTGTTAATGATATCGAAAGTTTTACAGAATTAATCGTTGAAAACTTTCTGGGACACAAAAATGCCATTCCGGAACAGGATGAGGCTGATGAACACTCTGATATTCAAAAAATAGTAGACTATGTGTCGATTGTTCCTGCTTTTATCATCAAGCCAGAAAGCGGAGCAGAAATACCCATTCTGTTAACAGTATATCAGGAACGTCGTTATCTGGATCATCAACCAGATACAATTTCTCCTCCTCCCAAATCTCAGGATTTCTCTTTTCAGGTATAAACTATCTGCCCCTGAGTTGCTATTCAACAATCGTTACTTCATGGCATACAAGACTTTGATACAACTGCAAGGTTATAGCCTGAGTGATGTTTGTATTGCTTTCCAATCCGTTGTCTGAAGAAGATTTCTTTAGATACGGTATACTTTGGTCTATTGTATAGGTCAACTCATTGGTTGGAGCAGGAGTGGATTACGTTGTTTGTAACTTCTGGCATTGTTCTGCCTGGAAATGAGAAATTCCTCTATGCCGTTTCACGGCTTTTCTTCTTGAAACATCCTATCTAAACCGTATTCAATACAGTGAAAAACCATGCATTACTTATGAGCATGGCTGTTATGCTATTGGCAACAGCCTGCTCTACTACTACCAAACAGGAAACCGAAGAAAAATTTCTGGTTGTAAGTCCTGTGGTTGCAGACACCGTTTACCAGAAAGAATATGTAGCAGAAATTAATGCCCGCCAGAATGTGGAAGTACGCACACGAATCAAAGGGTTCATTGAAGCGATTGCTGTAGATGAAGGTCAGGCTGTGCGACAAGGACAAACGCTTTTTACGATCAGTAGCAAAGAATACCATCAAAATCTGTTTAAGGCAGAAGCTACCTTAAAAAATGCACTGGCTGATCTGAAATCAGCTGAAATAGAACTGGAAAATACCAAGCGACTGGTGAGCAAAAATATTGTGTCTACTACTGAACTGGAGATGTCCAATGCAAAGGTAGAAGCTATGAAAGCACAAGTGGCAGAGGCAGAATCAGATAAGGCACAGGCAGAACTCAACCTTTCTTTTACACAAATCAAAGCTCCGTTTGATGGCGTGATCAATCGTATTCCCAACAAGGCAGGGAGTCTGGTCGATGAGGGTACATTACTGACTACCCTTTCCAATAACAAAGAAGTGTTTGTCTACTTTAATGTTTCTGAAAGAGATTACCTGGATTACATTACTTCCAAACAGGATGGAGAGAAACAGGCTGTTTCTTTGATTCTGGCTAACAACACACTCTATATTCATCCGGGAGTGATCGAAACAACCGAAAGTGAGTTTGACAGACATACAGGTAATATCGCCTTTCGGGCAAAGTTTGCCAATCCGGAACAAATCCTGAAACATGGCAGCAGTGGAAAAGTATTGGTCAAAACACCTGTAAAAAATGCCATGCTGATACCCCAGAAATCTACATTTGAGATTCAGGAAAATATCTATGTGTTTGTCGTAGACAAAGATCACAAAGTACAACAGCGTAAGGTTGTTCCTGCTATCCGGTTGCCACATGTGTATATAATTAGCGAGGGTTTGGCAGCTGATGAAAAAATTATCTATGAAGGTATTCAGCGTGTGAAAGAAGGTGACAAGATAGTACCTGAGACTGTTGGATTTTCTACTCTTAACAAACTTTAATACTGTACAACATGACATCAAAGTTCATACACCGACCGGTATTGTCTATTGTACTGTCGGTCATCATTCTATTGCTTGGAATACTAGCCGTATTCCGATTACCAATGACCCTGTTTCCCAGTGTTGCACCGCCCGAAGTAAACGTAACCATAGAGTATACAGGAGCCAATGCAGAAACTGTAACAAAGGCCGCCATTGTACCTCTGGAACGAGCTATCAATGGTGTTCCCGGCATGAAATACATGAGTAGTGATGCAGGGAATGATGGAGTAGGAGTAGTGCAGATCCTGTTTGAGATTGGTACAGACCCTGACGTAGCGGCTGTAAACGTACAGAATCGTGTGGGTTCTGTAATGGGTGAATTACCTCCGGAAGTAACCAAAAACGGGGTGAAGATTGCCAAAGAGGAAAACGCTATGCTGATGTATCTGAATGTATACAGTTCGGACACAACTATGTCTGAGAAATTCATTTACAACTTTGCAGACATAAATATTATGCCGGAGCTTAAAAGAATTAAAGGGGTAGGCTATGCTTCCTTACTTGGAGCAAAACAATATGCCATGAGGATCTGGCTGAAGCCCGACAAAATGCTGGCCTACAATATCTCTACAGATGATGTACTGGAGGTACTGGAAGAACAGAACATAGAAGCTGCTCCTGGAAAAATAGGCGAGAGCTCTGATAAAAAGAGACAGGCACTACAGTATACTATCAAATATGCGGGTAAGTTCAGCACTAAAGAAGAGTATGAAAATCTTCCTATCAAGTCCGAGCATAATGGAAAGCTGTTGCGGATCAGAGATGTGGCAGATGTGGAGTTTGGCACTACCTATTTTGATGTAGAATCTAAACTTAATGGAAAAGCAAGTGCTGCCATTGCATTGAAGCAACTACCTGGTTCTAATGCCAGTGAGGTAATTGCTAATGTGAAAAAACGCATGGCGGAGTTAAAGAAGACAACTTTTCTGTCAGGAATGAATTATGAAGTGAGTTATGATGTGAGCCGTTTTCTTGATGCGTCCGTGCATGAAGTAATCAAAACACTGATCGAAGCCTTTGTTCTGGTGGCATTGGTCGTATTTCTGTTTCTGCAGGACTGGCGATCTACCCTTATTCCTACACTGACGGTGCCTGTTGCTTTGGTTGGAACATTTTTCTTTATCAATCTGCTAGGTTTCTCTCTCAATATGATCACTCTGTTTGCTTTGGTATTGGCTATTGGAATTGTGATTGATGATGCCATTGTGGTTGTGGAAGCTGTTCATGCTAAACTGGAGACAGGAAAATTATCGCCAGTGAAGGCTACTGAGAAAGCGATGCGTGAGATCAGCGGGGCTATTATTGCGATCACACTAGTGATGTCAGCAGTATTTTTACCTACCTCTTTCATGACTGGGCCTTCAGGTATCTTCTACAAGCAGTTTTCTATTACGATGGCGATTGCCATTGTATTGTCAGGAGTAAGTGCTCTAACATTGACGCCTGCTTTATGCAGTTTGTTTCTGAAAAAAGAACATCACTCTTCCGGTTTTCTTGGTCGTTTTTTCACCAGATTCAACAACGGATATGATAAACTGTCGGGCAAATACCAGAAGTTGCTAAATGTCATCATAAATCGGCGAGTCATTACATTCGGAGTATTGCTTTTCTTCTGTATCGGAACAGGATTTTTAGGCAGAATATTGCCAACCGGCTTTATTCCTAATGAAGACCAGGGAACATTTTATGCCAGTATCACTACACCTGCAGGGGCAACACTGGAGCGGACAAAAGATGTAGTGAATGAGATTCAGGCTGCTTGTGCCGGAATTGATGCTGTGGAGAGTATTTCTACACTGGGGGGAACAAATATTCTTTCAGATGGTACTGGTGCAACCTATGGTACGGCTCTGGTGAATCTGAAACCCTGGGAAGAACGCACTCAATCTGTAGATGAGATTATGGAACTGCTGGAAGAAAAGACCCGGCATATCAAAGATGCACAGATTGAGTTTTTTCCTCCTCCAGCTGTGCCTGGTTATGGAAATGCCAGTGGGTTTGAATTACGTTTGTTGGATAAAACCGGAAGTGGCGATTTTCAGAAAATGCAGGAGGTAGTGAATCAGTTTATTGCTGACCTCAGAGCTCGTCCTGAAATAGCCAGTGCCTTTACTATCTTTGATGCTACTTTCCCTCAGTATCTGTTGCGGATTGATATTGATAAGGCAACTCAGAAAGGTGTAACCATAAACAATGCCATGAGTTCATTACAGACAATGCTGGGGAGTGAATATGCTACAAACTTTATCCGCTTTGGGCAGATGTATAAGGTTATGGTGCAAGCCTTACCTGAGTACCGCGCCTTACCTGAAGATCTGCTTAAGCTCTATGTGAAAAATGATGAAGGTGAAATGGTGCCGCTTTCGGCTTTTATGGCTGTAGAGAAAACCTATGGAGTGGACCAGATTACCCGATACAATATGTTTCCCTCGGCAGAATTGAATGGAGAGGGCAAGCCGGGGATCAGTAGTGGTACTGTGTTGCAGGTAGTACAGGAAACGGCCAGAGAAAAACTTCCCAGAGGATACGATATTGACTGGGCGGGTATTTCCAGAGACGAAGTGAGTGCAGGTAATGAGAGTATTTACATCTTTCTGATCTGTTTATTGTTTGTATACCTGCTGCTGGCAGCCCAATATGAAAATTTTCTGCTGCCTATGCCTGTCATTCTGTCTTTGCCAACCGGAATCTTTGGAGCCTTTCTGATGCTAACTGTAATGGGACTGGAAAACAATATTTATGCTCAGATTGCTATGATCATGCTGATTGGCCTACTGGGTAAAAATGCCATTCTGATTGTAGAGTTTGCCACACTTCGCCAACGGGAAGGAAAAACACCTGTACAGGCAGCCATGGAAGGAGCCAAAGCACGTTTGCGACCTATTCTGATGACTTCTTTTGCATTCATTGCTGGTCTATTGCCACTGGTAGTAGCTACGGGTGCTGGGGCTATTGGTAACCGTACCATTGGGACTGCTGCGGCTGCCGGCATGTTATTCGGAACTGTGTTTGGAGTTGTTCTTATTCCTGGGCTGTATGTTGTGTTTGCTACCTGGGCCAAACGGTTCAAACGTAATCAACGCCCGGAAGAAGTTGCTTTTACAGAAACTGTATAGAGAACCAATCTGATTCGTTCATCTAATCAATACTACCGTCTGCTTTCACCTGATCTTTTAAGGTGAAAGCAGACGGTTCTGAAATAAAACATTCCATGTTCTTTCATGGGGCCTCACCTTGATAAAAAATGAAACATAGACTCTCACTATATATTTACCTGCTGGCATTGGTAGGGCTAACATTGAATAGTTGTAAAAGCCTGGACACTAGTGTGTCAGTTCCCAAAAGAAATTTGCCAGGTACTTTTGCAGGGCAATATGATTCTGCTTCTGTTGCCTCAGTGAACTGGCGTCAATATTTCGCAGACTCTGCGTTGGTCAGTCTTATAGACACTGCCCTTACCCACAATATAGATCTGCAGATAGCTTTGCAACGGATAGAAATATTCCGATCCAACATCCGATTTGCAAAAGGAGCCATGCTGCCACAGGCAGGATTGGCTGTAGCGGGTGGTGTAAGAAAGTTTGGCCTGTATACTATGGATGGTGCTGGTAATATCACAACTGAAATCACACCTGGACAGATTGTGCCTACCCATCTTCCTGATTTGTATGTAGGTCTTCAGGCTTCCTGGGAGATAGATATTTGGGGTAAACTGAAAAATCAACGGCAGTCAGCAGTGGTACAATACCTGGCAAGTGTAGAAGGCAAAAATTTTGTACTTACCAATCTGATTGCAGATATAGCAATTTCTTATTATGAGTTGCTTTCGCTGGATAATGAACTGGAGATTACCCAACAAACTATCCAAAAACAGAAAGAAGCTGTAGAGGCGGTTAAGACCTTAAAAGATGCTGCAAGAGAAAATCAACTGGCAGTTCATCAGTTTAATGCTCAGTTGCTGAACACCCAGGCACTGGAGCGAGAAATCCTACAACAGATCGTTGAAACAGAGAATCGTATTAACTTTCTGCTGGGGCGTTTTCCCCAATCTGCTCCAAGACAGAAGGAAAGCTTATTTCGGCAGAGTACACAAACACTATCAGCAGGTATTCCCTCTCAGTTATTACTAAACCGACCTGATATTCGGGAAGCAGAACTTCAGCTTAAGGCAAGCCAACTGGATTTACAATCTGCACGTAAATCCTTTCTACCTTCGTTTTCCATTACAGGAGGATATGGTTTTCAAGCTTTTAAACCTGAGTTCTTGTTTACTATGCCTGCTTCAATAGCCTATTCAGCTTTAGGTAATCTGGTTACGCCATTGGTTAACAGAAATGCCCTGAAAGCACAATTTACTACAGCCAAAGCTATACAGGTTCAGGCTATGTATGTTTATCAACAAGCTATTCTGAATGGCTATACAGAGGTAGTTAATGAGCTTTCAAATATAAATAATCTAAAAGAAATCCTGGTATTTAAACAACAACAGGCAGATGCGTTGTTGCAATCAGTAGAAACATCTACCGAGCTTTACAAATCAGGTAGAGCCAGTTATTTGGATGTATTGATTGCCCAACAGAATTCGTTACAAACACAACTGGATGTGATCTCTACCAATAAGCGTCAACGCATTGCATCTATAAATGTATATAGAGCATTGGGCGGAGGCTGGAAATAAAACTATCTATTTGTCTTCCTGCATGATATATATATCATGCAGGAAGACTTTTTCTTTCTTTTATTCGGTACGTAAACTCCTGACAGGATTCGCAATGGCTGCACGTATGGCCTGAAAGCTTACTACCAGTAGTGTGATACTTAGTGAACCTATACCTGCTGCTACAAAAATAAACCAGGAGAGCGAGGTTCTATAGGTATAGTTTTGCAGCCAGTTTTGCATAAAGTAAGAAGATAATGGTATTGCAATCAGGAAGGAAATTCCAAACAGTACCAGAAAATCTTTTGACAATAAACTCCATACATTCCATACAGAGGCTCCCAATACCTTTCGTACTCCAATTTCTTTTTTACGTTGTTCTGCTACAAATGAAGTAAGTCCAAATAACCCCAGACCGGAAATAATGATAGCTAATACAGCAAAGATGTTTGCCAGCTTTCCAACTCGTTCCTCATTGCCAAACTTCTTGGCATAGTCATCATCTACAAAGCTGTACTCAAATGGCTGATCTGGATTGAATTTTTTAAAAACCGGCTCTATTTTATGTAAGGCTTCAACTGCACTTATTTTGGGATTAAGTTTAAGAATGTTCAGGTTTCCCGGATAATTCAGAATACCATAAATACTTGGTTTTGCCTCTGAATAGGGAGAACCCATAACCATGTCGTGTACCACGCCAATCACTTTTAATGGTTGATCCCACCAGGTTATGGTTTGACCTACAGGATTTTTTAAATTCATAAAGCGAACCGCTGTTTCATTCAAAATTACAGCCGAAGAGTCAGTAGTGAATTTTTGAGAGAAGTCTCGTCCTTCTTTTATCTGCCATCCAATGGTTTTTCCGTAGTCGAAAGAGATAGAAAGAACCCCAAAGTCAGTGGACAGGTTAGGATCTTTACCCGGCCATTTCACACCACTTGTTGTATTCCAGATATCCGTAGTAGGACTTTCTGACTCTGCTATATGGGTGATGACGCCAGCTTGTAGTAATTCGTCTTTTACTGCATTGAAATGGGAATGGATGGCATCTCCTGAGGTGGAAATCTGGAGAAGGTTAGCTCTGGAGTAACCTACAGGCCTATCCTTGGCAAACTGTATTTGCTGATAGACTACAATTGTGCCAATGATAAGTGTAACGGAAACAGTAAATTGGACTACCATCAACACTTTACGTGGAATTGCTGCATTGCGACCCGCTTTAAAAGTTCCTTTCAGGACTTTTACTGGTTTAAAGGAAGATAGATAAACAGCTGGATAACTACCAGATATCAGAGCTGTAATAACAACAAATAAAGAACAGATTAACCAGAAAGTTACACTATTCCAGGGCATTTGCATCTGCTTATCTGCTATCTCATTAAAGAATGAAAGAGAAAACCGGACAAACAAGGTTGATAATACAAAAGCAAAAAGAACCGTCAGAAAAGATTCACTAAAGAATTGAGCAATCAACTGTTGTCTTACTGATCCAATGGCTTTACGAATGCCTACTTCCTTGGCACGTTTCTCACTTCTGGCAGTTGACAGATTCATAAAATTGATGCAAGCCAACAATAATACAAACCCACCTATAATGCCAAACATCCATACATATTGTATAGCACCTCCGGTATTAACTCCGTTTTTAAACTCAGAATACAGATGCCATCCACTCATCGGCATCAGAAATAAGGCAGGTTTTTTCTTTTGTAGTTCAGAATTTATCTTTCTCAGTTTGGCATCCCGTATTCTTTGATTTACGGCGTCTATGTCTGCATTCTCATTTAGCTCAACAAACAAACTAGTGAAGTTAGGCCGCCATGGATCTGGCATTTTTTGCATGTCACTGTTTTTGTAATAAAAATCCCAGGAGGCGATAAAGTGGAGGTTGGCAAAGGTTGAGTTTTGTGGAAAGTCCTCATATATACCAGCTACTTTGACAGATGGTAATTTATCTATTTGAATAGATTGGTTAAGTGCCTCTGCGTCTCCAAAATAGGACTTGGCTGCAGAGGCAGAGATAAGCACAGAAGAAGGGTCTTGTAAGGCGTTGTGACTTCCTCTCTGCATAGCAAGTGTAAATATATCTGGCATTTCTTTTTCAAAGAAACCTCCTGTTTGCTTTAGCTTTTTATCTCCAATGGTGAGCAGATGTTCTCCCCAGTTTACTGCCATGGCAATATGCTTAAAGTCACTACTATAATGGGTGCGTAGCTCTTCTGCCAGTGGATAGGGTACTGCCCACCAGGTTTGTACTTCTCCGTTGTTGTTCAGATTTTGAATTACCTGTGCTATCCTGTTATAGTTTTTGAAATTTTTATTGTAAGAAACTTCATCATACACCCATAAACCTATTGCCATCGCTACAGCCATGCCAATAGATAAACCCATCACATTAATAAATGAGTGCGTCTTGTCTTTTACAAGATTTCGCCAGGCAGTTTTGAGATAGTTTTTTAGCATAGGATTTTCAGATTATAAATGATTTAACAGATAGAACAATTTCTGGTCTTCTAATGCATTACAAATGCATTGCCATTTGCTTGCAACCTGTATTTATAGTCTGAAATAGGGATTTTGATAAATTTACCTTGCATGTATTGTTCACAAGCGGACAGGATATGTTCGCTTGTGAACAGCTGACAAATACTGTTTTTAGTGTATAAGCAGAGATAGCTGGTAAATCAATGTCTTATGAAGCATAATGCATAAGTTGAAAGTTTATAGATCATAACTCACGTATTTCCATGTGTTTAATCAATCCTTCTGTTAAAGTATATAGATGGTAAAGCATTTTATCCTGTAAGAGATTACCAGACAAATCCTTCACCACCTGATGTACTTCCACAACTATTCGTCCAGTGTTGTCTTTATGTATACTAGAAGGCTGTACTGTAGGGTTGATCATAGTCCATTGTCTTAACCAATAACTCTTTACTTCTGCGGGGCCGTATACATAACCTCCTTCCATGCCATTGGGCCAGTGCACATCAGGTGTCATGAGAGTTAAAGCCGTATCTACATTACGGGCATTAAATGCTTGATAGGCTGCCAGAATGAGTTGCTTCTCTTCGGATGTTATGGGTAATTGTGAAGAATCTGATTGCATAATGATACTGTTTTAAATTGATATATAGGTTAATCAGAATTGGGTGTAAATATCACCCAACATGTACAAAAAAGTGCATGTTCACTATATCCGTCTTTTTGAATGTTTCCCTAAAATGCACTAGCTTGGCGGTCAGTATGAAAACATCTGAAGAAGTTATTGCCGGTCAGGCCATTTATTCTCGCTCTGTATTGTCCATATATGACATATGGGTATTGGGTATTTCCAATTCATTTATCTGGAAGTGTCCATCTTCCAGGATATTGTCACTATTTAATCAGCATGTTTCAGCCAATCATCTGGATGTAGGAGTAGGTACAGGCTATTTTCTGGATCGTTGCAAGTTTCCTGTTGCTAATCCTCGGGTAGCTCTGATGGACCTGAATGAGAATAGCTTACATGCCGCAGCAGCACGCATTAACCGTTATAAACCGGAAACATATAAACACAATGTGCTTGAGCCTGTAACACAGAGCATTGCTTCTTTTGACTCTATCTCCATAAATTATTTGTTTCATTGTTTGCCAGGTTCTCTTTCTCAAAAGGCAGTTTTACTGGATTATCTTCATCCCTTACTGAATGAAAACGGTGTTCTATTTGGATCAACCATTTTACAGGGTGATGTGAAACGAGGATATCCTGCCAGAAAGTTGATGAGTATATATAACAAGAAAGGTATTTTTAGTAATACACAAGATGATTTGCAAAGCCTGCAACAAAGTTTATCGAAAAGATATCGTGAGTTTGGTGTTGAGGTACAGGGATGTGTAGCTTTATTCTGGGGTAAGAAATAAATACTAAAACCATACTATTGCGTTTGGAATAAACAAACACAATAGTATGTTATGGTCTAATCCAAATGTAAATAAAGTTTGTAGTTGTCTTTGAAGAGAAGATTCTGTCTGCGCATAGTTTACTGCAAAAGATTTTTAGTAAAAACAATCCAGTTTATTTCTTCAATGAAGAGATTGCGTTTTATTTACAGCAATTTTTATTTTGACCGGAGTTTCGATCATTTTTTTGTTTGTGCATAACTCACCGCAAAAATAAAATCTGATCAGAATTCAACGCAAACAACGGCCTGCCGTGAATTATATGCAAGTCTTTCTCTGATACCAACAATATGGCATAAGAAGTGTATATATTTTTCTTTTATTTTCTTAATAGTCTTTCCTGTTGTTTCCTCTGTTTTTTTAGCATAAATGTTTCTTCTACTGCACTGACTATATTGACCATCTGCTGTGCCTGCTGAAATTTATCTGAAAACTTCTCTGGTAGATGATATCTATAAAAACGATACATTGTAGGAGTTGCAACTTCAACAATGTAGGTAGTACCATCCGCCCAATTATCAACAAGTCCATAGATCTTATCCATATCGGGTAATGAGAACACATGGTTATCATGTAACATCTTTAGTAACGTATTCCACCCATTAACAGGATGAAGAGATACCATAGTGAATTTAACTTTAGCTGTTTGGTTCTTTGTATAATAATCTGATAATATATAGTTGTTGAATCTGGTTTTTCCAGAGTAAATCCCTGTGAATGCGATTGATAATTTATACTAAGGACTATAAAGGCGAGAAGAAAAAGTTTTTGTATAGTAATCATTCTGTAAAGAATCAAACAAATACGATTATATATTACAAATTTTAATTAATCATGATGCTGGAATAGATAGAATTAGTTAAAATCCATCTTTCTTAGACTCTTCTGCTGGCTTTACTAGTTCAGTAGGTAATCCTGCTCCAGGCATTAGTTCTATAACTAAGTCACTGTATACTAAATATGACTACTTTACTGTTTTATTGATGAAATAGTAAAGGGTATACTGTATCGGAAACTATTCACCTTAACTTTAAAGGTTACAAACTTACTGAATTTCCTGTTGAAATAAGAAATGCAAAAACCTTACAAATCATTATACTGTTAATAGGTAGAATCAAATGATTATCAAACAGTTTATTAGGGTTATCTGTTGTTGTCTGGTTATAAACAGTTCTGCACAAAATCTTTTAACAAAAGATGGACTTAAAACCGGACGATGGGTAGAGAAAGATACAACAGACTCCTGGGATACCAGAATTGGCAATTATAAACTAATCTCACAAGATACTTATATTATTACTGATACTCTTGCATAATAAAGCAGAATCGCAAAGTGTCTCATTTGGGGATGGCGAATTTATTAAATTTGATTTACATAAGTTTCCACCAGGTAGGTATCGCTTACATATTATGAGTTGTAATGATGATGGCAAGCTTTGGGTAAGGCACTAAAAAAGGAGGCTACTCTATTAGAGTAGCCTCCTTTTGCTTTGGATATAGTATCTTTTACTGGTTAGTCACCAATACTGTATGACTGCCTCTTCCTGTCAGGTTAAAGCTTTTTAACTTGATGGTACCTTTTTCTTTGATAGGACCACTATATACTGGACTGTTTAAAGTTGGTTCAGATCCATCAGTGGTGTAGTGAATACTAAATCCTGGAAACTGAACATTTGCCTCGACTTGTCCCTGATTAATAACGGCTCCAGGTGTAGGTACCCTGTATTGAAATCCACCTGCATACTGATCCAGACGAGGAAGTTCTCTTTTCGCAACCACATTGATAAACTCTGACCAGGCAGTCTGGTATAACGTTTCACTTTTTGCTGCATCATTCTCTTTTGCCCATTCTGGTTCTTTTGACCAGGCTCTTTCCGCTAATCCAAACATTTTGGGTAGTAACATATACTCTAGTCTTTCCGGTGTACGAATGTTTTCACTCCAGATGGCTCCCTGTAAACCCACAATGTTTGATTTGCCAAACTCCGTTAACTGCTCTCTGCCTTTGATAATGGCTGGATTAATCGGGTTACCATCGTTATCTTTCAGGTTCTTCAGATAGTCGAAAGGAATGAAGTAAAACGGTTTGTCTATATCTACATAGCCACCCCAAAAATAACCCGGCTCATCAAAAGATTGATTGTATGCCAGATCAAAGTAGAAGTTGGTTACTGCAGTCAAGACTACTTTTATACCTTTATTTGCCATACGATAGGCTAAATCTTCGGCTCCTGAGCCTGGTAGGTTATTCCACACATCTACCTGTATTTTTTTCTTTGCCAACTCCGTATTAGGTTCCCATACTGCTTTACCATTCACGAACGTTTTTACCAGCCCTGATTCTTCCCATCCGTACATGGATAAGTTACGTTTATTGAGCATTGTATTCACCTTTGTGAAATAGTAGTTCCACAAATCATTGGGAGTTTTTAATTCGCCTTCCGGGCGTAGTAATGCATTGACTGCCGGAGATTTTTCCCATACACCTGCCGGTACCTCATCTCCTCCAAAGTGAATCATTTCCAGAGGGGCATTGGCTTCCTGATACATTTTCCGGATGTCATCCACTACAGTTTCCATGAAGTTATAGGTCGATGGCAATGCAATATTGATTACGTTATCATCCCACCCTTGTACAGAACGGTACTGAGATTTGTCATTTGGATCTCGTAACAGGTATTTCTGAGCTTCTTCTGCTTGTCCGAGCTTCATCAGTCTTTCATATCGTGCATCCATTGCTTTAATGGCTGCTCTCGCATGGCCAGGTGATTCAATTTCGGGGATCACTCGGATATGACGTTGATCAGCATATTTCAGAATTTCAATAAAATCAGCTTTTGTATAATAGCCCGAACCGCTGCTAGTAGTATCCGCGCCTGACCCAAAGGAAGGATAAAGATGATCTTTACTATCAGGTGTAGCAGCTCGTTTGGAACCAACTTTAGTAAGTTCTGGTAAGGAAGGAATCTCAAGTCTCCATGCTTCATCTTCACTAAAGTGGAAGTGAAATACATTTAGCTTATATAAAGCCATAAGATCCAGTATCTTCAGCAGTTCTGCTTTGGAATGAAAGTTCCGGGCTACATCAATCTGTAAGGCCCTATAGCCAAATCGGGGAGAGTCACTTACTTCAACACCAGGAACAGTAATAGTTTTGTCTGTATTTTTAGCTGAAGAAGGTATAAGGGAGATAAGTGATTGAATACCATAAAAGGCTCCTGTTGGGGTAGAAGCAGAAATAGTGATTCTGTTTTTTGTAACAGCAAGTTTGTATTCTTCTGGAGCTAATCCTGCTATTTTTGAGAGAACAATAGCTTTTCCTTTCGGCTTTGTCTGAGAAGTTGATTTTTTTCCTGTAAGTTGGATGATATATCGCGTTAAGGCCTCTGTTTCATTTTTGAAACTGGCATCCGCAGAAATTGCTACAGTAGGGTCAAGGATAAATTTATCTGCTGTCTCTGTATAATTAACAGGTGTTGGAAATATCTTGACCAGCTTTTCTACAGGAATATTGGCAATCTGCTGGTTTTGTTTGTAAATGCGGTTGGCAACTAATAAATCATTCTTCCCAGTATTGAATAATGGTTTTACAACCACATTGAGAGGATATCCTTTATTCGGTGCATGATCCGCACTGATATAGAATCCTATAGGTAATCCAGAAACATTTCGTATTGCACCACCAGTCACTTCTATTTTTTTTGATCCGCCTGCTAGCAATGCTCCAAACTTAGGACCAGGAGTCAGAGCAAATAAATCTCCATTTACCAGTTTGATAATCGCTTGAGTAGTATCCAATGCTTTGAAGCCAGATGCATTAAAGAAAATAGTCCAACCTGTAGCAGGAAATGGGGTGTTTCCTGTATTGGAAAAGACAATAGTAGATTGAGATTTGCCTTGTGTATTATTATCTGATACTTCCCAGGTTACCTGTAAGCTTTTGAAATCGGCAGACTGTAATTGCTGAGCATACGAAGCCAGATGGAATTGGAGGAGAAATAAGAATCCCGAGACAATTTTTTTCATTCGGTTCAATGTACGTTTAGTAAGAAAGGGGTTATGAGAATATAAGTTTATTTATCCTGCAAGAAATGTGCAGACATTTTTGAGACAGAGAAAGATTTGATGTTATTGAAGGATTAGATTAATTGAAAATCCTTCTGAGCAAATATATGAATAAAAAAATATTTTTTTATTCCATTTAAAGAAAGAAAATTCTTTAATCAGTCCAATATGTAGGCTTTTATAGAAGTTAAGAAGAATCCCCTATAGAGATAGAGAAACATTATCCTTCGTGGTAAGATCTATATAGAATAATTTAAAAAAATCTGATATTTTTCTGGATGTTAAATAGAAGTTAGACTATCAGATTCAAAGAGATTGCATAGTAATATCTTCTTTATAGATGGTATAATTCATCTATTTGTACAAGTTTAGCATAATTACATGCTGTATTTCCTGGAAACCTCTTCAATCTTACCTCATAGGACGTTGCAATTAGATGTAGCCTTGACACTTCATCTTGCTAATCAGGTAGTTATGTTATGAAATAATGATAAAAAATTAATTCAATCGTTTTGTGATATTTGATTATATTTTTTTACTTGCAACGAGTGATTTATATTTTTTATTTTTTTAGTTATATAATAAGCAGAAGATCCTTCACTTTTTGTCGTCAGTTTTTTATTCTGTTCACTTTTAACCCAACAGTTTCTCTGATGCACCACTTTTACACACTTACCCTATGTGTATTAGAAAAGAAATCTTCTTTTTCTGATACCCAAGCTTGTAGAAAAGGAAACAACGCTTTCAAAAGCCGCTTTCTTTATGTCCTTTTTGCCCTTATAATCGGGTTAGTCTTTACCTCACTGCCACTAAGTGCTCAATCGCGAACAGTGACAGGAAAAATTACTTCTGTAGAAGATGGCTCTGAGTTACCAGGAGTTAGTGTACTGGTAAAAGGAACTACCAGTGGATCTACAACCAATGTTAATGGACAATACAGTCTGACCGTTAATGGAAATGATGCTGTGCTTATCTTTAGCTTTATTGGGTATACCTCACAAGAGATAACCGTAGGAGCAAGAAGTACAATAGATGTTAAGTTAGCACCAGATGTCACCTCTTTGGGTGAAGTAGTTGTTACAGGTTATACCACCCAGCAGAAAAAAGATTTAACCAGTGCTGTTGCCGTTGTAAATTCTAAAGATCTTTTGGCTGTAGCGGCTACCAGTGTACAACAACAATTGCAGGGAAGAGCACCTGGAGTATTTGTCACAAGCAGTAATGTACCTGGGCAGGGAGCCAATGTCCGCATACGTGGTTATGGAACCATAGGTAATAATGATCCTTTGTACATTATCGATGGAGTACCTACAAAGGATAACCTGGCTAATTTCAACCAGAATGACATAGAATCTATTCAAATCCTGAAAGATGCTACTTCCGCTTCTATTTATGGAGCCAGAGCAGGGAATGGTGTCGTCATCATTACCACTAAAAAAGGAAAGTCTGGAAAGCCCAGAGTAACATTTGATGCATACTATGGCGTACAACAACATGGGAAATTGCTTGATCTGCTAAATACTGCTGAATATGGTCAGTATTTATGGAATAGCAAACGTAATGCTGGAGTAGTGAATGCTACAACCGGTAATCCGGAACATGGTCAGTATGGTAATGGGGTAGATCCTGTAATACCTGATTATATTGTTCCCAGTGGTGCATTTGAAGGCGATCCACGGGTAGATCCATCTAAGTATAGTCGAAATCGGTACTTGGCTGATGGGTCAAACAATCCAGCTTTTGGTAGAGATGTTTTTCAGATTACTAGAGCTAATAAAGCAGGCACTAACTGGCTGGAAGAAGTGTTGAACAGAGCTCCGATGCAAAATTACCAACTGGGAGTGTCTGGTGGTAATGAAACTGCCAAGTATGCTTTTTCTGCTGGTTATTTCAATCAGAAAGGGATGATTATCCATAATGGTTTTGAGCGGTATTCTGTTCGGGCAAACACAGATTTCTCAATTAATAAACGCATTCGGATAGGAGAAAACCTGCAGGTATTATATGCCCGTCGAACTGGTTTGTTTGGAGATCAGAATGAAAGTAATGAAATCTCGTTTGCCTTACGGATGCAGCCGATTGTACCTGTATATGATATAGCTGGAAATTTCGCAGGTACATTGGGCAATAATCTAGGTAATGCCCGTAATCCGGTAGCTTTATTGTATCGAAACAAAGATAACGGATACCAGGACATGCGGATTTTTGGCAATGTATATACAGAAGTAGATCTTCTTAAAGGGATGACTGCACGTACCAGCTTTGGGCTGGATGGTACAGTAGGGAGAGGTAAAAATGCTCGTACACCAGACTGGGAAAACTCAGAAGCTTCCCGTTACTATGAATATACTGCCGATTTCAATTACCGCAGTGCATGGACATGGACCAATACCTTGAATTACAAAGTAAAAGTAAAAGAGATTCATGATATCAATGCTACTATTGGTACAGAAGCAATCCGGCAATATGGTGAAAACCAGAACGGCTTCCGAAGCCGCTATGCTACTACAGCTACATTATTTCCTGAAAACCTGGAATTTCTGGATGCAGGTAATCCGCAATTTCAGACCAACAGCGGATCAATCCGAAATGACAACACGTTGTTTTCTATGTTTGGCCAGATTAACTACTCTCTGATGGGTAAGTATTTGTTGTCTGCTACATTACGACGTGATGCTTCTTCCCGGTTTCTTTCTGCCTCCCGTTGGGCTACTTTCCCAGCTGTATCTTTGGGCTGGCGTATTTCCGAAGAGAGCTTCCTGAAAAGTATTAGCTGGATTACTGATCTTAAAATACGGGGAGGTTGGGGGCAAACAGGTAATCAGGACGGAATCAATGATTATAACTCATTCGAGTACTATGATACCGACGTAACTCGTGGAGGATATAGTGTTGTAGGTAATCCTAATGGCTACGATGTAACATATTCATTACGCAAGTTTGGTAATCCTCAAGGCAAGTGGGAAACTACTACCTCTACTAACCTTGGTTTCGATTTAGGATTATTTAACAGCAGAGTAGAAGTCACTTTTGACTGGTATAACCGTCAGACAGATGATGTATTGTTGCAGATTGACTTGCCTCGGGCATTAGGTAACGCTGATATTCCTTTTTACAATGCTGCTGGTGTACGTAATCGTGGTGTAGATTTGGGAATTACCCTGCGTGACCGAATTGCTGAAAAAGTGGATGTCAGTTTAGGATTGATCTATTCCAGCTATCGGAACACCGTTACAGTTATTGATCCATTGAATAATGATGCTTTTATTCCTGGTATTAGTTTGCGGACACCTGCTGTTACCCGTTCACAGAAAGGCTATCCGTTGTCTTCTTTCTATGGATATGTAGTGGATGGCATTATACAGGAATCAACAGATGAAACAAGTGGTAAAGTAGATGGAGTCGCATTTCCCGGATACTATGATGCTGTCATTTATACCGACTTGAATGGAGATGGTGTGAGAGAGCCACACAAAGGAATTGGTCGATTCAAGTATCGGGATATCAATGGTGACAAGCAAATTACTGCAGCTGGTGATCAGCAATATATCGGTAATCCTCATCCTAAATTTAATTATGGAGTTAACCTGAGTCTGGGATATAAAGGCATTGAACTGACTGCCTTTCTACAGGGAGTTTCCGGCAATGATATTTTTAATTATATCCGCTATTGGACTGATTTCAATACCTTCCAGGGAAATCGTAGTCGCAGGGTATTATACGATTCCTGGGCACCTGACAACCGAAATGCGAAGTTGCCTATCCTGAATGAAAAAGATGCAGTTAGTAGCCGACCCTCCTCTTATTTCATAGAAAAGGGATCTTATGCTCGTTTGAAAAATCTACAACTGGCGTATAGTTTCCCTAATTCACTTACTTCCAAAGCTGGTCTTGGTACTGCCCGGGTATACGTTCAGGCTCAGAACCTGTTTACTATTACTAACTATACGGGTCTGGATCCTGAAATGCAATTGCGTGATAATAACAACAATCAGATTGGGGTAGATGAAGCCATTACGCCTGTTTCCAAAGTATTCTTGTTTGGTTTGAGCCTTGGTTTTTGATACAGCTCATTTTATCCTACCTGTTACGTTCGTTATTTCTAATCTAAACGTATGAAGACAATGAATAAAAAAACGATACTTACCATTCTTTCTGCCATTACTTTATTATGCAGTACCTCTTGTGGAGACAACTTTCTGGCGAAAGAACCTCTGGGACGTTACAGTCCTGAAAGCTTACAAAATGCAGCTGGCGTAGAAGGATTGCTGGTTGGAGCTTATGGGATGCTGGATGGAATTCCGGTAGGTACTGGGCAGAGTGACTGGCACGGTTCAATACATTCCTGGATATTTGGAGATGTAGTTTCAGATGATGCCTATAAGGGTACAGATGCAGGGGATCAGCCAGAGCAAACATTCCTGGAAACCTATCAGTGGCTGGAGACTAATAATCATGTTCGGGGTAAGTGGAGTGCCCTTTACAATGGAGTTGCACGTACCAATCAGGTTTTGCAAACCTTGACAAAAGCTACTGATATGGATCCTGCCCGGGCAGCTCAGGTTACTGCTGAAGCTAGATTTTTACGGGGATTATATCATTTTGAGGCAAAAAGGATGTGGAATAACATTCCATATTACGATGAAACGATTTACAACTCTTCAGATCCCAGTAGTGTCAAAATTTCTAATACAGAGGATGCCTGGCCAAAAATCATAGCTGATTTTGAGGCCGCAATAAGTGTATTGCCTGCAAAACAGCCCGGATTTCCCGGACGGCCTACACGTTATTCTGCTATGGCAATGCTTGCCAAGTGCTACATGTTTCAAGCTTTTGATATAGCTACAGGAACTGCCAGGCTGGATAATATTAACAAAGCAAAACCTTTACTGGATACTATCATTACCAGTGGAAGGTATACATTGATGCCTCAGTATCATCAAAACTGGTCAGCAGATCCTGCCAACCGAAACAATGCCGAATCCATTTTTGAAGTACAATATCAGGTAACAGCTGCAGCCGATGGAGGTGGAAATGCTGGCATGGATCTGGCATGGCCATATAATAATGGTCCTGGAGGATGTTGCGGGTTTTATCAGCCTTCCCAAAATCTCGTAAATGCACACAAAACAGATCCTGTTACAGGACTTCCTCTGTTGGATACATTTAATGAAACAGATGTAAAAAGTGATGAAGGATTTAAGTCTGGCGATCCCTTTACAGCTGAAACAGGTACATTAGACCCTCGTCTGGATTGGAGTGTAGGACGTCGGAGTATCCCTTATATGGACTGGGGAACTCATCCGGGACGTGACTGGATACGTGATCAGGCGTATGGTGGCCCCTACTCACCTAAAAAGCATATTCCTGAAAAACGAAATTCTGGCGTATCCGGTAACGTGCGAAGACATGCAAATAATTATCGTATGGTACGTTATGCACATGTGTTGTTATGGGCTGCCGAATGTGAAGTAGAACTTGGCAATCTGGAAAAAGCACGTGAGTATGTAAATCTGATTCGTGCACGGGCAGCCAATCCTGCTGGCATGGTGCTTACGTCTGGTGGCACACCTGCTGCCAACTATTTCATAAAAGAATACGATGCTCCATGGACAGATGCAGAAACTGCACGTAAAGCAGTTCGGTTTGAGCATCGACTGGAATTTGCCATGGAAGGAACACGTTTCTTCGATCTAGTACGTTGGGGAATTGCAGCACAAACGCTTAATACATTCCTGACTAAAGAACAAGTGCGACGAACGTATTTGAATGGAGCTCAGTTTATCAAGGGCAAACATGAATACTACCCGATTCCTTTTCAGGAAATTGTCAACACAAAGGTAGATGGAAAAGATGTTCTTGTTCAGAACCCTGGTTATAATTAGAATTATTTACAAAAACAGCCTGTACATACAGGCTGTTTTTGTGTATTATCAACTTGCCAATTTTATTAATTTTGGCAAATAGAAAACACTATAATTCGCTATGATTAAAGTATGGCAGCACAATCTCACTCAGCGGTTAAACAAATAGAAATAGTTGCATATGATGTCCACTGGCCACACTATTATGAACAGGAGAGAGAGACCATTTTGTCATTAAGTAATGGTCAATTACTAAAAATAGAACATATCGGAAGTACTGCCATTCTTGGACAAGAGGCCAAACCTGTTATTGATATGATGGGAGCAGTGGAATGCTTACAACAAATAGATGGTTTTTTAGCTGACCTGGCTGCTATTGGTTATCAGCTAACAGAAACCGGAATGCGAAACCGACTTTTTCTTGTAAAAGCAGCAATGGAGAGTAAACCGACTTATCACCTGCATCTTGTAGAATTACATTCCTGGGAAGGACGGAAAGAACGAATGCTGCGGGATTATTTACTGACACATCCTGAAGCTGTACAGGTTTACAGTGAGTTAAAACGCAAACTGGCCGAACTATATCCTTATGATACTTTGGCGTATACAAAAGCCAAAACCAGTTTTGTCCAATCTGTTATTGACCAGGTTTGTGATGAACGGGGATTACCCCGAATGGATGTATGGGAAGAGTAAGTCACTAATTGAAAGTTGTAATGACTATGGTTGATTATTCAGATAGCTACTTCTGGCTAATTACTATCTATCACATAGAAGGTTGACAATCCTCATTCTAAAATCCTTTTTATCCTTCTAGATTTACCTTTATTCCTCTGAAACTATTTTTTATGTGGTTTTAGATATCTTCTATTACTATATTCAGTAACAGGTGGATGTAAAAATCATTTACCTGCACAGTCGCCTCATAACTTTTTTGTAGTACTTAACCTAACTTAAAACCCGGATAAAATGGAGCAGGAATTGGAAATGCCAGTAGACACAGATATAGCTAAGGGGCTCACGGAGACAGAAGCTGCTCAGCGTCTGGAGCAATATGGCCCTAATGCTATTGAAACTCAAAAGAAAGAAAGCCTTTTTTTACTATTTATCAGGCAGTTTAAGAGCCTGATTGTAGCTATTCTTGCCTTGGCTGCTGTTGTGTCATTTTCATTTGGTGACTGGCTGGAAGGATTTGCTATTATAGGGGTATTACTTATTAATGCAATTACCGGATTTATTCTGGAATGGCAGGCTATGCGATCAATGGATGCGCTCAAGGAGTTAGATGTTACCATGGCCCGGGTAATCCGAGACGCAAATGTGAAAGAAATTCCTTCTGAAAAAGTAACTATTGGAGATGTGATCTGGCTGGAGGCCGGAGATATTGTTCCAGCAGATGCGCATGTAGTAGAAGCGAATCAGCTACAATCTGATGAATCTGCCCTGACAGGAGAGTCCTTACCTGTTGAGAAGAAACCTGGTGAACCGGACGAGAATGCACCACTTGCTGAACAGATTCATCAGTTATTTAAAGGAACTGCTGTTGTCAATGGAAATGGGAAAGCCATTGTCACAGATATTGGCGCAAAGACCGAACTTGGAAAGATTTCTCAGATGGTGGAATCTGCTACGCAGACATCTACTCCTCTGGAAAAGAAACTGGAATCTCTTACCCAAAAACTCATCTGGATTACAGCTGTGTTGGCTGTACTGTATTTTGTATTCGGATTGCTACAAGGAAAGGATCTGTTGATTCTCTTAAAGACTTCTATAGCTCTAGCTATTGCAGCTATTCCTGAGGGATTAGCTATTGTGGCTACTATCTCGTTAGCCTACGGCATGCTGCGACTGGCTAAAAAGAATGTTATCATTAAACGACTTTCCTCTGTAGAGACATTGGGAAGTGCCAATGTGGTTTTTTCTGATAAAACAGGTACTCTTACTCTGAACCAGATAGAGGTAAATACAATCTGTCTGCCAGAAGGAACGCTGGAAGTTCGGATAAATACAGAAGATAAAAAACAGGCTCTGGTGTCAGGCGATGCTGAGTTGATAAAAAATAGATCGTATCAGAAACTGGCAGAATTGTCTATGTTGTGTAACAATGCTCATATAACAGCAGACACAGCCACAGGCGATCCATTAGAAATTGCACTGTTACAATGGATAAACTTACAGAGAATTCATGCCGAAGATCTAATACAGAAGAATCGACGTATAAATGAAATTGCTTTCAGTTCGGAAACACGAATTATGGCTACTATTCACCAGAATGAAGCTGGCTATCTGGTAGCAGTCAAAGGAGCTGTTGAGGAAGTCTTGTCACGTTGTAACAATTCTTTAGATGCAGGACAGGAGAATTCACTCGATGAGGTGGGAAAGAAAAAATGGGTAGATATATCCGAACAACTGGCAGCCAAAGGACTGCGATCTATCGCTTTTGCATTTCAGCAAACCTCTACACTTCCAGCAGATGATGTCTTGTTACAGGATCTGACATGGGTAGCCATGATTGGATTTCTGGACCCACCTCGTTTAGAGGTGGTGCCTTCTCTAAAATCATGTCATGATGCAGGCATTCGTGTGATTATGGTTACTGGCGATCATCCTTCTACTGCTCAACATATCGGAGAAACCATCGGACTTACAGACGCATCTGTTAAACCAATGACTGGACGAGATATTCCTGATCTGAAGCAATTAAACGACGAAGACAAAAAACGTTTGCTGGAAACCCGAATTTTTGCCCGTGTGAGTCCTGGTCAAAAACTGGATTTGATTAGTCTTTATCAAGAGCAGGGTGATATTGTAGGTATGACTGGTGATGGTATTAACGATGCTCCTGCTCTGAAGAAAGCAGACATCGGGATTGCTATGGGATTGAGAGGTACTCAGGTAGCCAGAGAAACGGCAGATATGGTATTGAAAGATGATTCGTTTGTCTCTGTTGTGGCTGCCATTGCACAGGGACGAATTATTTTTGGCAATATCCGGAAGTTTATCATGTATCTGGTTTCCTGTAATCTTAGTGAGATTTTTGTGGTAACAGCTTCCGGCTTTTTAAGTCTGGGGTTACCGTTGACTCCTCTCCAGATTTTATTCCTTAATGTAGTGACGGATGTTTTCCCGGCATTGGCATTAGGAATAGGAAAAGGTGATTCTTCTGTTATGCGTCATCCCCCAAGAGATCCCAAGTCTCCCATCTTGTCTAAGCCACACTGGATGGCTGTAATTATTCATGCCTTGCTGATGACAGGGTCAGTTATGTTTGCCGCTTTTTATAGCGCAGAAGTGCTAGGTATCAATGCGGCTGATGATAACAACATTGTGTTTTACAGTTTGTCACTTGCACAGTTATTCCACGTATTTAACCTGGCTTCAGGTAATTCAGGTTTATTCCGGAATGAGATTACAAAGAATCGATATGTTTGGCTAGCTATTATTGTTTGTATGGGTATTCTGGCACTTACCTATTATGTGCCTGTTTTGCGGGAAGCTCTGACTATTCAGAATCTTCACCCCATAGAGTGGGTAGTAGTACTGGCGGCCAGCCTGACCCCTTTAGTACTGATACAAATTTTGAAGCGTCTACGTGTGGTATGGTAGTTCTTGTTGCCTATGCTACCTTCCAGAAGGTAGTATAGGCTACTTTGGCTTATAAAGTTACCTTAGGCTTCTCACAATTCTGCTGGTATTTGCATAACTGCGTTTTCTCTTTTTCTGGTATTCCACTATTAAATTTCTGAGCTCTGGTTCTAGGTGTGTGTAATCCAATAAACAGCATAGACCCACAAAGACATGTGCAAGCGGTAAAAGATTTAATAAAATTCCGTTTGTTCATAGTATGTAGTAAAGATCTTATTACATATAGTGCTTGGTATGAGTATTTTAAGCGCAAAAATAATACCATATTTGCTTTAAAAGAATCATCTTTTGGGTTTTACACGCTGAAGTAAGAAATTCTGTAAAAAACCTCCCGTTAAATACTTTTTGAAATTACTATTAATCCTGTACCTTCACGATAGGTAACAAACAAATAAAAAATAGGATGAAATATAGCTGTACTAAACTATTACTAATACTGTCAATAGCTTTCTGCCCTGCATTTATGAACGCACAGTCAACCTATACACCTGCTCCCGAAAATCTGGAAGCCCGCAAGTGGTTTCAGGATGCAAAATTTGGTATGTTCATTCATTGGGGATTATATAGTTTACTGAGTGACGGTGAATGGGTGATGAATACCAGAAAGATTCCAGTAAAGGATTATGAAAGACTCACAACCTTCTTTAATCCTGTTGATTTTAATCCTGCTGAATGGGTGGCATTGGCAAAAGCAGCGGGTATGAAATACATTACTATTACAAGCAAGCACCATGATGGATTTGCCTTGTATGATAGTAAAGTTTCCGATTATGACATAGTAGATCGTACACATTACAAAAAAGATATCTTAAAAATGCTGGCAGAAGAATGCCAGAAACAGGGAATTAAGTTGTTCTTCTATCATTCGCATCTGGATTGGCATCATCCGGATTACTTCCCGACAGGAATGACCGGAGCCGGACTGGGACGTCCGGAAGGTGGGGACTTCAATAAATACCTGGATTACATGGATGCTCAGTTGACAGAGCTTCTTACCAATTATGGTCCAATTGGAGGTATCTGGTTTGATGGCTGGTGGGATCAGAAGACCAAAGGCCGCGAAACCAAAATCGACTGGCGATTGGGTAAAACGTACTCCCTTATTCACAAGCTGCAGCCTGCCGCACTGATTGGGAATAATCACCATGTATTGCCTTTTGCGGGAGAAGATTTTCAGATGTTTGAAAAAGATCTGCCTGGACAGAATACTTCCGGATTTAGCGAAGATCAACAGGTTGGGCAATTACCTCTGGAGATGTGTGAAACGATGAATGGTGCCTGGGGATTTAATATCAATGACAGACATTACAAAACAACCCGTCAACTGGTTCAATTACTGGTAAACAATGCAGGGCACAATGCCAATCTGTTACTGAATATTGGCCCTATGCCCAGCGGTAAAATTCAGCCTGAGTTTATGAAAACATTACAGGAGATAGGGGAGTGGACCAAAGCTAACGGAGAAACGATTTATGGCACTAGAGGCGGACCCATACCTCCCCGTGACTGGGGTGTAACTACCCAGAAAGGAAATAAAATATATGTGCATATTCTGAACTGGAAAGATAAAACCCTGGCATTACCATCTGTAGATAAGAAGATTAAGTCTGCAATGCTGTTTTCAGATAAGTCAAAGGTTGTCTTCTCTCAAAAAGCAGATGCGTTGATCCTTACCTTGCCTAAGATAGATGAAAATGCACATGATACAATTGTTGAGCTGGAATGGTAAGAACCAGGCTAAGGAGGGTAAATAAATTACAAAATAAAAACCGCAGACAGTATCTTACTGTCTGCGGTTTTTATTTTGTAACAATGCTGTTTTATATTCTTGAATTTGTGCATTTTTAATCATTTCAGCTATATCGGTACTTCAACTTTTAATCTCTCTAACCATACACCTTACATATTATGAAGAAACACATACTCCTGTTTTTCTTTTGCTCGATCACTGTATTTGCTCAAAGGCCTGCCTTTACTCTCGAGCAGATTATGGGCACACCTTTTCCAACCGAACTTACTGCTTCTCCAACAGACAAAAAAATAGCCTGGGTACAGAATGCCAGAGGTGTGCGTAACATCTGGATGGCTCAGGCACCGGATTTTCAGGGAAAACAACTCACCTCATTTACCAAAGATGATGGCAAGGACATTTCACAATTACGCTGGAGTCCGGATGCTCGTACATTGTTATTTGTATATGGAGGAGGTACTCGTGGTAGCGAACCGCCCAATCCCAGTAGTGATCCGGCAGGACCTGAACTGGCTATTTACAAAATCAGTACAGAGGGAGGGCAACCTGTAAAGATTACAGATGGTACATATCCAACCTTGTCCCCTAAAGGAGATAGCCTGGTATTTTTACGTAAAGGGCAAATTTATATCACTACCCTTGATGGTGGAAAGGACTCCCGGCAACTGTTGAAAGTGCGAGGTAGCTCTTCCCAGTTACGCTGGTCTCCCAATGGTAACCAGCTAGCCTTTGTAAGTAATCGGGGAGATCATAGCTTCATTGGGGTGTTTGATTTGACTTCCCGTAACCTTCGTTTTTTGTCTCCAAGCATAGATACAGACAACAATCCGGTGTGGTCTCCGGATGGAAATCAGATTGCCTTTATCCGTATTCCAGCTGGAGACGATGTAATCTTTGGACCTACTCGTGAAGCCGAACCTTGGTCTATTCTGGTAGCAGATGTAGCTACAGGGAAAGGAAAAACTCTCTGGAAAGCAGATCCTGGTGTAGGAAGTGCCTACCGGGAGATTGTTTCAGACAATCAAATTTTATGGACTGCTAACAACTATATTGTTTTTCCCTGGGAAAAGGATGGATGGACACATTTGTATAGTGTATCGGCAAAGGGAGGGAATGCTATGTTATTGACCCCGGGCAATTTTGAAGTAGAATATATCTCTCTGATTACAGATAAAAATGAAATTCTGTTTAATTCTAATCAGGGTGATATTGATCGGCGTCATATATGGCGAGTAGCTCCCACTAGTAACAAACCTGTAGCTATTACACAAGGAAAAGGCATTGAGTGGCTGCCTGTGATGCTTTCAGATGGAAAGACTATAGGAGTATTGGGATCTGATGCCTTGCGTCCGGCACGGGCACTGATGGTAACCAATACAACCAGTTTTAAACCTCTAGCTTCTAATAGTCTGCCTATTGATTTTCCGGAAAAGTTATTAGTAGAACCGCAAGCAGTAACGGTTTCAGCAGTAGATGGTATGCCAATTCCTGCCCAGTTGTTTTTGCCTGCCAATATCAAAGAAGGTGAAAAACGTCCTGCTTTGATATTTTTTCATGGTGGTTCCCGCAGACAGATGTTGCTAGGCTGGAATTATGGATCCTATTATCATAATGCCTATGCCTTGAATCAGTATTTTGTTTCCCAAGGATATATTGTGTTATCGGTAAATTACAGAAGTGGAATTGGGTATGGAATGCATTTTCGTGAGGCTATCAACTATGGTGAGGCAGGAGGGACAGAGTTTAATGATGTAATGGGTGCAGGATTGTATTTACGTAGCCGACCAGATGTAGATGGAAGTAAAATCGGATTGTGGGGAGGAAGCTATGGTGGCTATCTGACAGCAATGGGACTGTCCCGTGCATCAGATTTGTTTGCAGCAGGTGTGGATATTCATGGCGTACATGACTGGAATGTAGGGATCAAAACTTTCGTACCTGATTATAATAAGCTGGAGTTTCCCGAAAAAGCACGCAAAGCTTTTGATGCATCGCCTCTGGCAACGGTAGACACATGGAAATCACCAGTGTTGGTGATTCATGGAGACGATGACCGTAACGTTGATTTTGCCGAAACTGTTGAGTTGGTTAAGGCGTTACGAAAACGTAATGTTGAGATTGAACAACTGATCTTTCCGGATGAGGTTCACAGTTTTTTACGGTATGCAAACTGGCTGGAATGTTTCAAGGCTACATCTGATTTCTTCGATAGAAAGCTGAGAAATAAGAATAATCCCTAATGTTAGATTTTACCAGACTACTTTACTCAAATGTATAGTTTATTTTACTAAAGTGGTCTGATCGGAATTCACCGCAAGAGTAATAGCTGCGGTGAATTCCGATCAAAAAAATAGTTTGCAGTGAGTTATGCGCAAAATAAAAAAATGATCGGAATTCTGTTCAAAATAAAAAATGCTGTGAATAAAACGCAATCTCTTCATTGAATGAACAAACTAGAAATACTTCATGAAAAATCTTTTGTAGTGAACTATGCGCAAGCAGGATCTTTTCTCCAATGGTGTTACAACTTCTTTCTAAATTTGGGATGAAGCCTGTACCGAAGATTTCTTTGGTTGAAAGATTGAAAATAAAGTTTTTGATATATAGGTAGTTAAGAGGTCACTATATTCGTTATAAACGCATATATGGATGAATATCAAAAGAGTTTAAAGACTCGTATAGTGTTATATAATACCTTGGCAAGGTATTTGATTTAAGTAGGATACATGATTGTTAACAACAGTCAGTCACGTTAGACGAATCGACTATGAAAACTTTGAAACAATTTCGGGTTTGGGTTATACTGGCAACTTTGGTTGCTATCTTTTCAGGTACTGAAAAAGCATCTGCGCAAGTAAATGTGAGTGTTTCATTTCAGACCTTCTATGATCAGTTGTCGCCTTATGGCTACTGGATGAACACTCCTAACTATGGGTATGTTTGGCAACCTAATGTAGCAACCGATTTTCAGCCCTATGGAACCAATGGCTACTGGATAGTGACTGAATATGGAAATACCTGGGTATCTGATTACGATTGGGGATGGGCTCCTTTCCACTATGGTCGCTGGTATTTTGATAACTATTATGGATGGCTCTGGATACCTGATACCGAGTGGGGACCTGCCTGGGTGTCGTGGCGTTCCGGTGATGGATATTATGGTTGGGCTCCTATGGGACCTGGTGTCAATGTTTCTGTGTCAATACCTGTTTCTGCCTGGATATTTGTGCCTAACGTGTATATTACTAATCGCAGATTCTATGATTATTGTATCCCAAGAACCCGTGTCGTTCATGTTTATAACCATACAACAGTAATTAATAACTATTATGTTTATAATAATCGCCGCTATGCTTCCGGTCCGTCTGTAAGAGATATCGAACGTCATTCACGTAGTCGGGTAGAAGTGTATCGTGTCCAACATGAAGACAGACCAGGGCGGTCAATGGTTTCTAATGGATCTGTGCGGGTGTATCGTCCTAGTGTATCTGAACGAAGAGATAATGTGCGTGGACCAGTAAATACAGGACCTGGTCGTCGGGTAGATGCAACGCCTGATGTACGTAACCGTAGAGAGGATTGGGGAAGTTCTGGCAGACAGGATCATAATCGGGTGACTACTCAACCTCAGAATCGTTCGTCTGAGAGAATGGGACCTCCTAACGATAATCGAGGTAATGATGGATTCAGACAGCCTTCAGAACCACAAAATTCTCCCAGATCCAGAGAACCGCGTTCATCAATGGAACCAGGTAGACGTGAGGAGAATCGCCAGCCATCCTTTGACAATGACCGCCAACCCTCATTTGATAACAATCGCCAGCCGGATTGGGGTGGCCGTAACTCTGCAAGTGAAGGCAGAACTACCCAGCCGCAACGGGAACAGCCTCAGCAGAGAGAGTCATCACAACCATGGGGACAGCCTCAACAGAGAGAACAACCTCGTCAACGGGAACAACCTCAGTTTAGCCAACCCTCAGGAGCTGTTGGTGAACGACGTCAGTCCGAACCACAACGTACACAATGGGAGCAGCCTCAACGGGTAGAAAGATCACAACCTTCACAGGCACAGCGGCAGGAACGGGTAGAAAGTCATCCTCGGGAATCACAAAGATCATTCGAGCAAAGTTCTCAGCCGTCA
This sequence comes from Xanthocytophaga flava, assembly GCF_030068545.1. Classification (NCBI taxonomy): domain Bacteria; kingdom Pseudomonadati; phylum Bacteroidota; class Cytophagia; order Cytophagales; family Rhodocytophagaceae; genus Xanthocytophaga; species Xanthocytophaga flava. The sequence goes on from NZ_JASJOR010000009.1 coordinate 65,685, forward strand.
CAACGATCTTCGGGACAGGGATCTGCTCAACCCTCACAAGGAGGACGTCCATCGCGGCAGCCTCGTTAATTAAGATGTATTTCATGACAATCCCTGTGTTTTGCAACACAGGGATTTTTTATTTGTAATCCTGTCTGTACAGGATGGTTTACTTTTAGTTATTTAATAGCTATGCTGCTAAATCATTCTTAGATTCATTTTTCTCTTAAAAATTTACTATTTTGAGTGATCTACTTTTGAAACAACATTTTATACTACTACAATCAAGATGAAATATATTTTTAGCCTTCTGATTATTTGTCTCTTATCACATAACTACCTACTTGCACAGAGTAAAACACATTCGCCTGTAAAGATTGACATTGATTTGTCAAAAGAGATTGCACCTATGAAACCCATATGGGCTTGGTTTGGCTATGATGAACCCAATTATACCTATATGAAGGATGGTAAAAAGCTGCTTACTGAAATTGCTGACTTTAGCAAGCCTGTGCCAGTCTTTGTGCGAGCACATAATCTGTTGACGACAGGAGATGGGACTGCTGCTTTAAAGTGGGGTTCCACCAATGCCTATACAGAAGATTCCAGCGGTAATCCTGTTTATAACTGGACTGTAGTAGATAGCATTTTTGATGTATATATCAAAAGAGGTATGAAACCTCTGGCACAGATCGGCTTTATGCCAGAAGCATTATCTGTTAAACCACAGCCTTACAGACACACCTGGCAGCCAGGACAACCTTATTCGGGCATTTTTACAGGGTGGGCATATCCTCCCAAAGACTATAAAAAATGGGGTGAGTTAGTCTATCAATGGGTAACACATTGCGTGAAACGATATGGTAAAAAAGAAGTCGAAAGCTGGTATTGGGAAGTCTGGAATGAACCAGATATTTCGTACTGGAAAGGGACACAGCAAGAGTTCTTTAAATTATACGATTTCGCTGCAGATGGCGTAAAACGTGCTTTGCCTAACGCCAGAGTAGGAGGATGTGATGCGACCGGTGGGGCTATGAAGTTTCTGGATGCCTTTCTCCGGCACTGCCTGAGAGATACTAACTATGCTACTGGGAAAATAGGTGCTCCACTGGATGTTATCCTGTTTCATGCCAAAGGCGCTCCCCGTGTGATAGACGGACAGGTAGTAATGAAGATAGGAAGCCAGCTAAAAAATATAAATGATCATTTTAATGTAATTCGAGCCTATCCTGAACTAAAAAATATACCTGTAGTAATAGGCGAATCTGATCCGGAGGGTTGTGCTGCCTGTGGGATGTCTACCAACCCGGAAAATGCCTACCGGAATGGGACAATGTATTCCAGTTATACAGCAGCTTCATTTGCCCGTAAATATGCTTTGATGGATTCTCTGAATGTAAATCTGATGGGAGCTGTATCCTGGTCTTTCGAGTTTGAAAACCAACCCTGGTTTGCCGGATTTCGTGATCTGGCTACCAATGGAGTTGATAAGCCTGTCCTGAATGTGTTTCGTATGTTTGCCATGATGAAAGGCCGTCGGGTAGAGGTGAAGAGCAATCGGATGTATGGAGTGCGTACCATAGTGGATTCCAGTATCCGAAACCAAACGGATATCGGAGCTATTGCTGCCAAGGATAGTCGTTCTGCTTCGGTTATGGTTTGGAACTACCATGACCGGGATGAACAAGGCGTGGCAGAAGAAATAACTATACAAGTAAAAGGTGTTCCTTCCAGTAAAGTTACGCTAAAACACTACCGGATAGATAATGAGCATAGTAATTCCTATGAAGTATGGAAGAAAATGGGCTCTCCTCAAAGTCCCAATACTGCTCAGATTGCCACATTGGAGAAAGCCGGACAATTGCAGTTGTTAAAAGAGCCTGAGACAAAGAAGATTCAGAATGGTAATCTTTCTGTGCCCATAACATTACCCAGACAAGGAGTGTCATTTCTTTTTCTTTCCTGGTAGAATTTATATTCTCTGATAGAACCAGATTTCATATGTTTTCGCATGTCAGAGCCAAAAGAATATCAAGCGGAGCTATACTTTGTAGTAAATAGTCTCCGGTTTTACTTTCGATACTATACTATTAAGAAGAAAGAGATTCGTAAAAAAATAAATAAATGTAGCCAGGAATCTAAATATTTTTTTAATTGGCACTGTTAATGCGGGTATATGAATAGTTAGTATACCCATTGTGTGGATACAATCTCATCTCTCATCTATTTCAGATTTATTGATTCATGAACAGAAGGAATTTTGCTAAGCAGGCAGTAATGGCCTCCGGTGGATTTTTACTTGCAAATAAGTTTACCTATGCTGCAGGAGCGGCTTTTCTGGAAGTACGTGTTCCGGAAGCCCAGCGGAAATTTCGTAGTACAGCTGTAGAAGCTGCAATTAAAAAAGTACAGAGCACCATTGGCAATAAAGAACTGGCGTGGTTGTTTGGAAATAGTTTCCCAAATACCCTTGATACCACCGTTGAATTTGAGCTAAAAGATGGAAAGCCTGATACATATGTTATTACAGGTGATATTGATGCTATGTGGTTGCGTGATTCTACTGCACAGGTATGGCCTTATCTTCCATTAATGAAAGAAGATAAAAAGCTGCAGCAACTGATTCAGGGTGTAATTAGCCGGCAGGCAACCTGTATTCTGAAAGATCCGTATGCCAATGCATTCTATAAGAATGAAAGCCAGATCAGTGAGTGGAAAGACGATGTTACAGATATGAAGCCTGGTATTCATGAACGTAAATGGGAAATTGACAGCTTGTGTTATCCTGTACGGTTAGGGTATCATTACTGGAAACAAACAGGAGATACTTCCGTTTTTACCAGTCAGTGGAAAGAAGCCGCATTATTGATCCTGAAGACCTTCCGTGAGCAACAACGCAAAGATGGCCATAGCCCTTATAAGTTTGAAAGGAAAACAGCCTGGGCTACCGATAGTGTACCATTGGGAGGATATGGTTACCCTGCAAAACCTGTTGGATTGATTTGCTCCATGTTCCGACCAAGTGATGATGCTACTATTTTCCCATATCTGATTCCGTCCAATTTCTTTGCGGTTGTGTCATTACAGCAGTTGGCAGAAATATTTAAAACTGTTTTAAAAGATACAGCCAATGCCGCTGAGTTTACAAAGCTAGCTGATGAAGTTCAGAAAGCACTGAACGAATACGCAGTGGTAACGCATCCGAAGTTTGGAAAGGTATATGCCTATGAAGTAAATGGATACGGAAGCTTTAACCTGATGGATGATGCCAACGTACCTAGTCTTCTTTCATTACCTTATCTGGGTGCTATTAAAAACACAGATCCTATCTATATCAATACACGTAAGCTACTCTTCTCAGAAGAAAATCCGTTTTTCTTTAAAGGAAAAGCAGGAGAAGGTATTGGTGGACCACACGTAGGTGTAAATATGATATGGCCATTGAGTATCATCATGCGTGGATTGACTTCTGATAATGACGCAGAAATAAAAATGTGTCTGGAAACATTACAGAAAACGCATGGCGGTACTGGATTTATTCATGAGTCTTTCCATAAGGATGATCCAACTAAATTCACCCGTAAATGGTTTGCATGGGCTAATACCATTTTTGGAGAGTTTGTCTGGAAAGTTTTCCGAGAGAAACCACAATTGTTGAGCTAAAAAAAAGCCTTCCGGATTTATCCGGAAGGCTTTTTTTATCAGAGCTATATTCTTTATAGCTGTTGTTTTTCAATCAAATAAACGGTTAGACTTCTGGGTCCATGTGCCCCAATCACCAGAGATTGTTCAATATCTGCTGTTTTGGATGGTCCGGCAATAAACACACCATATCCACCAAAATCCTGAGTGCCTATTTTCTGATAAGCTTCATACATAGTAGGTAACAGCGCATCTGCTGGTAGGTATATAACCAGATGTTGGCAGATAAAAGGTAATACTCTCTGTTTTCCGGGCAGATATTCTTCTGGAATCCAGATAGCTGCATTTTCAGCTACCCCCCATTGACCACGCATAATGGTAACAAAGACGTCCTCAAACGAATGTGGGTCTTGCTTTAACAGGTTGGTATCCGTATAATCTGCTACTTTGATAGATTCAGATAGCTGAAATTTCTGTGTAAGATGAGCCCTGGCCTCCTGTACATCCTTTGCTAAATAGATGTCTCCTCCGACATTCTTCAGAAAAGTCCCAAACTTATCTGTCAGATCTATGTCTCCCTGAGGATAGGCTTCCAGTATAGGTAAAGGCAACAGATCTGGTTTATTCTGTCTGACTTTTTTTAGGATAAGTTCTCTGCTATTCATACTTTGTCAAAAACATCTTGTGTATAAGCTCATTCACCTTTTGGTTTCTTTCTGTTTTTCAGATACCAGTCCCGAAAACTTTCTTTGGGTGGCTCTGGCATTTCGCGTTGTTTGAACCAGGGATTCAAAGAATTAGATGCCAGAGATGGTACATGTCGCAGAAACCAGCGTCCGGTGCTTCCCACAAATCGATAAATATCCGGATTGGAAAGTACTGCTGACATCAGTTTCATCCCTGTTGCCTTTGCAGTACCTGTATGTCCTTCCTGCGCCAGAATCTGACGCCATTTCCAAAGTTGATCGTGTATATCTATTTTCACTGGACAAACATTAGAACAAGAGCCACAAAGGGTACTGGCAAAAGGTAGATCGGCGTATTTACGCATATCAATGTTGGGTGCTAAAATAGAGCCTATCGGACCAGCAACAGCTGTATGATAACTATGTCCTCCACTGCGACGATACACAGGACATGTGTTAAAACAGGCTGCACAACGGATACATTTCAGCGAATTACGAAAATCTGCACGTGCAAGCTGCTCTGTGCGACCATTATCGACAAGCACAATATGCATTTCTTTACCAGGTGCCGGACGCAGAAAATGACTAGAATAGGTGGTGATTGGCTGTCCGGTAGCACTTCGGGCAAGCAGTCGAAGAAAAACGGATAAGTCAGCCTGCCTGGGAATAATCTTTTCTATCCCCATACAGGCAATATGTACATTAGCCAGGTGTGCACCCATGTCAGCGTTTCCTTCATTGGTACATACGACAATACCACCTGTTTCTGCCACGGCGAAGTTGACCCCTGTCAGCGCCAGGTCTGCTGCAATAAACTTCTCACGTAGGTGCTGGCGAGCTGCTTCTGTCAGATATTGAGGATCTTTGGCTCCTTTTTCTGTACCCAGATGTTGGTGAAAAGTTTCTCCTACATCTTCTTTCTTCAAGTGAATAGCTGGCAGAACAATATGACTGGGAGGTTCATGTCTAAGCTGTACAATGCGCTCTCCCAAATCTGTATCTATTACCTCAATGCCCTGACCGATCAGAAATTCATTCAGATGACATTCTTCGGTAAGCATGGACTTGCTTTTAACGATTTTCTGAAATCCATGTTTTTGAATAATCTGAAATACAATCTGATTGTGTTCTGCTGCATTGGCTGCCCAATGAACATGCACTCCATTGGCAAGAGCTTGTTTTTCAAATTGGACGAGGTATTGATCGAGATTGGATAATGTGTGATTTTTAATTTGGGACGCCTTTTCCCGGAGTTGTTCCCATTCCGGAATGTTATGAGCCATACGATCCCGTTTCTGGCGAACAAACCAAAGTGTATCATCATGCCAGTCTACCCGAGCTTCATCTTTGTTGAACTTTTCAGCTTCTTTGGCGTGTGTAATCATATCTAATGATTAATCTGTAATTGTATAGAAATTTGCGTCCAGAATTCTTTTACTGGAAAAGTCAGTTGGAAATACTGCTGTTCAGTATTTCTGCAATGTGAATAATCCGGATAGGGGATTGTTGTCGTTTGAGTATACCTTCCAGATGCATCAGACAGGAAGTGTCACCACCTGTAATGTATTCCACCAGGTTCTGTGCATGTTCTTCTATACGATCTTTTCCCATTTTTACAGAAACAGCCTCTTCAAATACACAGAAGGTGCCTCCAAAGCCACAACATTCATCCGGACGTTCTGCCTGTACCAAATCCAGTCCTTTTACCATAGATAATAGATGACCTGGTTTAGAGAACGAAGGTTCGTTTTGTTCAGACATAGACGACAAGTGAAGCCCACGTTGTCCGTGACAGCTGGCATGCAATCCAACCCGATGTGGAAAAGATGCTGGCAGACTGTCTATTTTTAGAATATCTGTTAGAAATTCACATAGCTCAAATATTCGTTTTCGTATCTGAATCGCCTTCTCTGGATGATCGGTATCTTTGAGATGTTCTTTAATATGAAGGACACAACTTCCTGAAGGAGCCACAATGTAGTCAAACTCAGAAAAGTTTGAGACAAAATTTGCATCACAACCTTTGGTGAGATTCGAATAACCCGAATTCGCCATAGGTTGGCCACAACACGTTTGATTAAGAGGAAATGCGACATCACAGCCCAGTTTTTCCAATAGTTCCAGTGTCGCAATGCCAACATTGGGATAAAACTGGTCAATATAACAAGGTATAAACAAGCCTACTTTCATAAAAAGACAGGTGTAGTTTTAAAATAGGGTATAAAACGATACTGTAAAGTAGCATCTTTTTCTATAAGGAAAGTTCGTTTGGATTGGCTATTTTTACAACTATTTTGACATAATTTAAAGTGTTTTGAGAGACAATCAGGTTAATTCATTTTGTGTATGAAACCGTTATTAGTAAAACTTCAGTTATCGCCTGATCATTCCTTCAGTGTCCGAACCAGTGTAGTGTTACAAACCTATAACCGATGGCATTTTCATCCTGAAGTTGAACTCGTATATATTGAGAAGGGTAGAGGAATGATTTTTCTGGGAGATAAGATTCAGTCATTTCAGGCAGGTGATAGTATACTAATAGGAAAAAATGTACCTCATTATTGGCTATGTGACAAATCTGATGAGAATGAACAGGCTAAAGCGCTGGTTGTTCATTTTCTGGAAGATTTCTGGGGGGCTTCTTTTTTGGAACTACCCGAAAATCGATTGCTGAAAGAGTTGTTTGCAAAAGCTGGAAGAGGCATGCAATTAACTACAAAAGAGTCTGATACCTTTGTGTCTTATTTGTTTCAGTTAACAGAGGCCAAAGAGGGTGAACGATTGCTGTTTCTTTTGCAGGTATTATATAAGATAGCTGTTTCTAAAAACTTTCAACTGATCTCTTCTACAGGCTATACACTGGCATTAAGTGAAGATGAGACAGACCGTCTGAATCGGGTGCTGGTGTATTCCACTACCTATTTTAAACAAAAAATTTCTTTGGAGGAAGTAGCGGCTTTGGCACATATTAGTCCCCATGCATTCTGCAGATATTTTAAAGCCAGAACCCGTAAAACCTATTCACAGTTTTTACTCGAACTTAGGGTAGGACATGCCTGTAAACTATTGGCAGAAGCAAAATTGAGTGTGGCGCAAGTGTGTTTTGAAAGTGGTTTTAATACATTTGCTAATTTTAATAAATACTTCAAACGCATTACCGGAGTAAGCCCGCTCCATTATCAGAAGGCACATACTCAACTACAGTATTTGTCTAAATAACTAGTAAGGTTGCAAGCAGAAACAATAATTCTGAGAGTCTTAACCGAAGATGTTTTAGTGCTTTGGTAAGATGATATTCAACTGTTTTTACAGAAACCTGCATTTCATCAGCTATTTCAGGAATGGTAAATCCATTAAATCGGCTTAGCTGAAATACCTGGCGGGTTGTTTCCGGAAGCACATTGATTTCTGTATGTACTAATTCATCCAGTTCAGTGTAGATTACTTCCTGTTCTGTAAAGTTGATAGCATTAGGTTGTTGCACAGATACAAACAGTTCATATTTGGATCGTACATTTTGCTTATCAAAGTGATCATATATCTTGTTACGGACAGCCCGTAACAGATAACCCTGAAGATTTGTATGAATAGTTACTGTTGACCTGTTAACCCAAAGGCTAACAAATACCTCCTGCACAATTTCCTGTGCTGTTTCGCGAATACGGGTATGATTGTAGGCAGCGGAGAAAAGCTTAGGCCAATACTTTTGATATATCTGCTCAAATCCTTTTTCGTCGCCATTCTGTAAGGCTATAATCCAGTCTTCCTCTTCTCTGTAGGATTGATTCATAGACAAAATAAACGTGAACCTTTTATGAAGCTAGGCTCAAATATATAAAAAAAAAACTGTTTTCTGTTTTTTGAAAAAAAAGATAGAAAATTATGCTTTGGGCTTTAGGGTAAATTTAAAGTTGTCCTACTTACATACATAACCTAATATTCGATGGAACCATTACAATTAACAGAACTCATAAGAAAGGTAAGAGCCGGGACCGCAACTGTTGCAGAAAAAGACTTACTGGAAGCACATTGGAATCAGTCAGTAGAGGATCAGGAGTTTTTAACAGGTCTTTCAGAAACAGAATATTCAGGTTTAGGTAATACCATGTATCAGAATATTCTACAGACCATAAAAACAAAGGAAGATATAGCTGCTGGAGAAGAGGCGAAAGTGATCCCATTATCTTCTAATCGCTGGATCTGGGCAGCAGCAATTGTTATATTACTTGTTTCTGTGATGAGTATATGGATATATACTAAGAATTCTCTTCAGATTGAAGAAACTGCTTTTGGGAATCGTAGAGAAATAGTGTTACCAGATCAGTCCGTAGTTGTATTAAATGGAAACTCTTCAATCCGCTATGCAACTGATTGGAATCCTGAGCAGAACCGGGAAGTATGGATTGAAGGGGAGGCCTATTTTTCAGTGAAGCATACAAAGAATCATCAAAAGTTTATAGTTCATACACCTGATAAGCTTCTGATAGAGGTTTTAGGAACAAAGTTTAATGTGAGTAATCGCAGGGGGATCACAAATGTGGTATTACAGGAAGGTAAAGTAAAAGTGTCTGATACGGAGTCGACATATGTAATGAAGCCAGGCGAAATGGTTAGTTATTCTGCCACTCGTCCTTTATTGACACCTCAAAATACCAATCCTAGAGCAGCTACTTCCTGGAAAGATAATCTTTTACTTTATCAGGATGAGTCATTGGATTCTATTGCAAACCAGCTTCATGATAGTTATGGTATTGAAGTTGAGTTTCGTGATACTTCTTTAAAGAAAGAGTTGTTTACAGGGTCGGTTCCAGCAGATTCAGTAGATCAATTGTTTGAAAAATTTGAAAAATTATATCAAACGAAAATAACCAAACAAGATAACCACTATATAATCTATTAAAGAAAAAGCTGTCTTGCATTTGCAGTTAGTACCAGTAACTACAGAGCATAGACAGCTGAAATTAGTTTATTTTAATTCACCCCCAAATTGCAATTTTCATGAGGAAAAACCTACTCCGGCTCCGAACATTTGTTTATGGGTCGTTCTTTGTCGGGTCTGCACTGCCTATGTTTGGGCAAGTTCAGCCTATTGCATTAGCCTCCGTACAAAGTGCACACCGATTCTCACAGCAAAATCAGTCCCAGGATCTTGTAGATGTATTAAAAGAACTATCTAAGGATTATGGTGTTATTTTTGATTACAATCCTAAAGTACTAAAAGGAAAGTCAGTATCTCTTGATAAAAAGGAAAGTCAGTCCAGAGACTTGGACCAGATACTGAATGGCCTGTTAACTCCACATAAACTTACATTTGAAAAGAATAACAACCATTCTTATATAATTTATCTTAAGAAAGAAAAAACACAAACTGACGCTTCCGGAAAAGGAAATGATAATTTGCCATATAATAGTATGGCGAACATGGGATTTGTCAATAGCTCTGCCCTTGCAGGCCCTGTTAACTCTATTAGTTCTGTTGTCGCTTTTGAAATAAAAGGTCAGATAAAAGATGATAAGGGTGAGGGATTGCCAGGTGTTAGTGTTTCATTAAAAGGAACTACTAATGGAACTATAACAGATTCGGAAGGAAAGTATGCTATCATTATACCTGAAGGCACAGGCACACTTGTATTTTCATTCGTAGGGTATGTAACAGAAGAAGTACCAGTTAATAATCAAAATACTATTAATGTTACTCTACTTCCAGACATTATGTCTTTGAATGAAGTTGTTGTAACAGCAATGGGTATTAAAAAAGAAGAAAAAGCATTAGGGTATGCTGTAAGTACTGTCACTGCTGAACAAATTACCAAAAGTGGTAACACCAACTTTGCTTCTGCATTATATGGGAAAGCTGCTGGTGTGAAAATTACAACAGCACCTGGTGGTTCTGGTAGTGCAGTAAACGTTCAGATTCGTGGGATTAACTCATTAAACAATAACAAACAGCCGATTTATGTGGTTGATGGGGTTATTATCCGAAATGATGAACAATATGGGACTGCTGGAGCCAATAATAATAACTATGACTCCGACCAACGTATTCGAGGTAATGGTGTTCTGGATATTAATCCGTCTGATATAGAGAGTTTATCTGTTTTGAAGGGGGCTAGTGCTACAGCTTTATATGGTTCTGATGCTTCAAGTGGTGTTATTGTAATTACAACTAAGAAAGGAGCAAAAGGAAAGGGCTTAGGTGTAGATGTAAACTATACAGGAACTCTTGAGAGAGTAGCGTTTCTTCCTAAGTTTCAAAATACATATGGACCTGGATATGATAGAGAAACTAATATGCAAAATGGTGCTACTGCAGAAGGTTGGATAAAAGATGGAGATCCAACTGTAAATGGAGGATTACGCCCTTATTTCAGATCCTATGCGAATTTTGGTCCTAAGATGGATGGACGGCAAGTATCTTGGTGGGATGGTTCTACTCGTGCATTTTCTGCTGAACCGAATAATTACAGAGATGTTTTTGACAAGGGGTATAGCTCTAACTTAAATATTGGCTTATCAAATCAAACAGATAAAATTAGTTATCGTTTGTCTGCTACCAGGCTCGATTATAAAAGTACAAACCCAGGTAGTAAACAACAGAAAACTACATTTAATTTGAATAGTACTGCTAAACTAAATAATAATGTAAGTGTGGATGTAGTAGTAAGTTATATTAATACGCTTACTCACAATCGTGCATATCAATTGGGTCGAGTATTAGGATCATTTGATGGTTTCTTTAGTCGTGCAGAGGATATGTCTCTATTAAGAGACAAGTATCAGACATCACAAGGTTACAAATATGTAAGATATAATGTTAACCAGCCTGAAGCTTTCCGATATAATATTAGACCTACTGGTTTGTTGGACTTTTATTGGAATCAGTTAAGAAATAGCTACGATGAGACTGAGAATCGTTTGATTACCAGTGGTACCTTAAATTGGAAAATTATAAATCATTTGAACTTTAGGGGCCGGATTGGAAATGATTATACAGGATTGGGAATTGAAAACAAAGAATACAATCAGTATGCTACTGCTTATAATACCACTAGTTCCAGTACTGGCGCTTACGGTACTTCAAAAGGGCAATATGCTGTTATATACGGTGATGCTTTACTGACATATAATAATAAATTAGGATCTGATCTGGATTATTCTGTAAGTGGTGGTTTTCAAGGACGCTCAGAACACTATAAGGATCAAGAGTCAACTACAACTGCTGGGCTAGTTACTGAAAACTGGTTTAGTTTGAATAATTCTTACGGAATCCTGAACACAAAAGTTGTTCGCAAAGAGATGTTGAAATATGCGTACTTAGGTATATTAAATCTAAGTTATAAGAACTTTTTGTTTCTGGAAGGGACTGCTCGTCAGGAATATACCTCTACACTTCCAGTAAATAATAACCAATATTTCTACTGGTCAACCAATGGTAGTTTTGTCTTCACAGATGTGTTAGAACTACCAACAGCACTAAGTTATGGTAAACTAAGAGCATCTTATGGGGTGGTAGGTAACGGTGCAGGAATATATAAATCTAATATTTTATATAATCAGAGCTCATTACAAACAATCAATGGATCTGTACCTAAACAAACTACTAATTCGGCATATGGTAATTCATTACTAGAACCGGAGAAGAAATATGAAACTGAACTAGGTCTAGAGACTCGCTTTTTGAATAATAAATTTGGTGTTGATGTTACTTACTATACAAATGTAATTAAAAATCAGATTCTGGATCTAAATACATCTCCATCAAATGGAGCGAATAGTCAAATCGTTAATATCGGAGAGATTGGCAATCGCGGAGTTGAAATTGCATTTAATGCAACACCTATATCTGGTTCTTTAAGATGGGATACACGAATCAACTATGCATTTAATAGATCTAGAGTTATTTCTCTGACAAATAATATCTCAGAAATTAATTTTACTGAAAATCCGATTGAAGCCGGATCAATAAAGATAGTTGCAAATGTTGGTGAAACGCTAGGCAATATTTATACATATGAGCGAGCAAAAAATGAAAATGGCGATTATATCATTAATAATGATGGACTATATGTAATAGATAAAACCAAATTTGTTAAGGTAGGTAATATTATGCCAAAAGCAATTGGTGGTTTCTCAAATACAATATCATATAAAAATTTATCTCTTGACTTTACTATTGATTATCGTTTTGGCGGACAGATGATTTCGGCTCCTACAAAGTATGGGATGGCTGCTGGACAATATAAAAATACGCTTCAATACAGAGATGCTGAACATGGAGGATTAACATATACTGATCCTATAGATGGGCAAGTTCATGATGATGGTGTATTATTGGAAGGGGTTAATGAAGCTACAGGAGAGCCTAACACAAAAGTAATCAGTGCCGCTACTTATTATTTTAATACATTTAATTGGGGCAGTGATACATGGAATTCCAAAGGTGCTATATACGATAATAGTTATATTAAGATGCGAGAAATTACATTGGCATATAAAATTCCTTCCAGAATTTCTGATCGACTGCATCTAAATAATCTCCGTATTTCATTAGTCGGACGTAATCTATTCTATATCTGGAGAACATTAGAAAATGTTGATCCTGAAGCACCGCTAGGCAATAAATGGTGGTCTCAAGGATTAGATGTGGGTTCTTCAGCTCCTACACGCAGTTTTGGATTTTCACTGAATGCCTCTTTTTAATGTAAAGAACTTATTAAGAAAAATGATATGACAAAAAAGTTTTTAATTATATCGGGATTACTCTGCTCTCTCTTATTCGTATTCTGCGGATGTGAAAAAGAGTTGGAAGAAAAATACAATGACCCAGAAAAGTCAACCTCTGCTAACTTGCCAGGTTTGTTAACGGGAATTCTGGACAATAATAGAGTTCGTCCATCATACTGGAATGTACGTACTTTTCTGTTATTGCATCCTGCTGTATACAGCCAAGCTGCATATTTCTCAAATAGTAATACTATGTATCAGCAAAGCGATAGCTATGTTGGAGAATATTGGACTAACTTTTATGTGCCTAATGGAAATGGGAGTGGGGTGATCGCTTTGTATCGTTCTATGGAGACTGTATACAACTCTCTTACAGCAGAAGAGAAAGCTAATCAGGAGGTTTTTATGCAAGCTGCACGAATCGTATTATATGATCAGGCATCTCAAATGATTGATTTGTGGGGTGATATTCCTTTCAGCGAAGCAGGAAGTCTTGAATCATCAAGTGTAATAGCTAATCCAAAATTTGATAACCAAGTTGAATTGTATAATACTATTCTAGCTGGCTTGAAAGAATCTGCTGCTTTCTTTGGTGATGCATCTTCCAATGCATCTTTTACAAAGGCAGATATTTTACTTAGTGGTAGCCTTATTAAGTGGCAACGTTATGCAAACTCTATTCGTTTGCGGTTACTGATGCGTATTTCCAAGAAAGATGAAACAACAGCAAGAACTGCTGTCCTGGAAATGCTGAATAATGGTGATACATATCCACTAGTAGATGGTGGTAATGCTGCAAATTATGCTCCTGGTACAACAGATATTTTGTTAAAGCCGTTGACAACATATACTGCCAACCTTAACTCTGCCTTAACAGAATTACCAAGCTATTATGCACCCGATTATATGCTGAACACATTGATGAAGCCAGCAGATGATCCTCGTATTCCTGTAATGTTTGACAAATTTGGTGTAACTAGTAATAAGGTATTTACTCCTAATAAAGAATATGCTGCAATGCCAATTACATTTACTGCTTCAGAACAGGAGAATAACTTTCAGAAATATTCTATTCTGGATTCTGCTACCTTTTTACAAAACCCAGGATTACCTGGTATTGTTATCACAGCTTCAGAAGTTAATTTCCTGAAAGCAGAAGCTTACCAGCGTTGGGGAAGTACTGCAGATGCAAAAAATGCATATGAAACAGCTCTAAAACAATCTGTTACATTCTATTATTATCTGAATAGTCTGAACACAACAGGTTTGACAGTTTTACCAAAGCCGGCAGATAGCGAAATCGCTACGTTTGTAACTACATCTACTGCTGCATATGATGGTGATGATACTGAGAAGCTGGCTAAAATCTGGAATCAGAAATGGTTACATTTTGGCTTCTTACAATCTACACAAGCTTGGGCAGAATACCGTAGAACAAACTATCCTCAGTTGACATTTCCAACTGCTACGTTAGCGAATTATACTACGCCTCCAACAAGGTTGGTGTATCCTTCTACAGAAACAACTTACAATACTAACTATAAGGATGTACAGGCTAAAGATACCCGTACAACCAAAATCTTCTGGGATGTAGACTAAGGCTTTATTCGCATTGCATGAAAATTAATTTTTATCAGGTATTTGGGTGTTCATAACAAATGCCTAGGGGATTAGATTGAAGACCCCTTACTATTCAGTAAGGGGTCTTTTATTCTCTACCCCATGTAGTTCTCCTTTGAAAGATAGAGTGTCACTTTATAAATAATCAGAAGAGTAACCCTGATTTATTGCCTGTATTGAAAAGTTCCTTCTTATATTTTACGCAGCAGTATTTATCTGTTTTCAACTGCGCATTGTCTCTTCTTATTTCGATGCAGCCTATTTCCAAAATCATTACCTATATTCTGTTACCTGTTTTCCTTTTGGGGATAAAACCGATTTATGCCCAAAAGCAAACTTTTGAAATTAAAAACGGCCAGTTTCTGGATAAGGGAAAGCCTGTTCAGATTCATTCTGGTGAAATGCATTATGCCCGTATTCCTAAGCCTTACTGGCGCCATCGGCTTCAGATGCTGAAGGCTATGGGATTAAACACAGTAGCAACCTATGTGTTTTGGAACTATCACAATACGGCTCCCGGTGTGTGGGACTTTACATCAGAAAACCGTAACCTGGCTGAATTTATTAAGCTGGCAAAAGAAGAAGGATTGTATGTTATCCTTAGACCAGGACCCTATGCCTGTGCAGAATGGGAGTTTGGAGGCTACCCTTGGTGGTTACAAAAGAATAAGGATCTGGTAATCCGGACTAATAACAAACCTTTCCTAGACTCCTGTAAAGTATATATCAACAAGCTGGCTGAACAGGTGTCATCGCTTCAGGTAAGCAAAGGAGGACCTATTGTCATGGTGCAGGTTGAGAACGAGTTTGGTTCGTATGTGTCACAGCGCCAGGATATTCCTATGGAACAACACCGTGCCTATAACCAAGCCATCCAGCAGATGCTTACCAGTGCCGGGTTTACAGGACCATTTTTTACGTCAGACGGAAGCTGGTTGTTTGAAGGTGGTGCTATCAGTGGTATATTACCTACTGCAAATGGAGAAGGAAACATAGACAATCTGAAAAAGGCTGTAGACAAATACCACGATGGTAAAGGACCTTATATCGTAGCCGAATTTTATCCAGGCTGGCTGGATCACTGGGCTGAACCATTTGTTCGGATTGGGACGGATGAGATAGTCAAACAAACGGAGAAGTACCTGCAAAATGGAGTTCATTTTAACTTCTATATGGCACATGGCGGGACCAACTTTGGATTTACTTCTGGGGCCAACTACAATGAAGAACATGACATTCAGCCTGATATAACTAGTTACGACTATGATGCACCTGTAAGTGAATCAGGATGGGCCACACCAAAGTATATGGCATTGCGGGAGTTGATGAAAAAATACGTAAAGTATCCTATACCTGCCATTCCAGCACAAATTCCTGTTATCACTATTCCTGATATTCCTCTTTCCCGTACAGTGGAGCTGGCCGATCTGAAGAAAGACATAAAGCCTGTATCTAATGATTCTCCACTGACATTTGAGGCTTTAAATCAGGGATATGGGTATGTGTTATATAGCAAGAGATTTACTCAGCCACTATCCGGGACACTACATTTGAATGGATTGCGTGACTATGCACTTGTGTTTGTAAACGGTAAGAAAATAGGGGAGTTAAACAGAGTGGATAAAAAATATGATCTGCCTGTAACTATTCCGTTTAATGGCACATTGGAAATACTGGTGGAAAATCTGGGACGTATCAACTATGGGGCAGAGATCCCTAATAACACCAAAGGCATTATTTCGCCTGTGCTAATCAATGATTTTGAAATTACTGGTAGCTGGCAAATGTATTCCCTGCCACTTACGTCGGTGCCTAATCTGCAAAAATATACATCCAAAAATACAATAGGTAAGCCTACCTTCTATACCGGAACTTTCGAACTGGACAAAATAGGGGATACATTCCTGAATATGAGTAGCTGGGGAAAAGGGATTGTTTTTATAAACGGACATCACTTGGGGCGTTACTGGAATGCCGGCCCTCAGCAAACTTTGTATGTACCAGGTTGCTGGCTTACTAAAGGTAAAAATGAAGTAGTAATCTTTGAACAACAAAACGATGTGGCTCAAACTGTTCTTAAAACGGTTGAAAAGCCTGTGCTTGATAAATAATTATCGTTAACCCGTTAGATTCTAACCAATCTATCGTTTGCCATATATCCTATGCATAAATTATCTTTCGTATGGAGCTGTATGATTATCGGACTACTGTTGTTTGGTAATCCTGTTTCTGCTCAACAAACTTACACCTTTTCAGAGGGATTGATTGCTGGTCCCTGTCATCATTATGGCCGTGAAGCACTTTACACCGATCAATTAACCTATCTGTTGTTTCGGAATGAACTAAAAACACCTGCTGCCGGACAAACTGTGCTGACAGATAAGGATGGAAAGCCTGTTACCTGGCAAGCTATCAAAACAGACCAGGAGAGTAAGTTCAAAGCAGGACTGGCACAGGATGGATATTTATATCTGACCTATACTGCCAATGAAGCAAAGACAGCGATACTGAATGTAAGCGGACATAGCATGCTGTATTTTAATGGTGCTCCTCATGGAGGTGATGCCTATGCTTCCGGATGGATGTACATACCTATCGTGTTGAAAAAAGGTCTGAACGAAATACTGGTTCGGACTGCTTCTTTTTCTCGTTATCAGGGCATAACGGCCAAGTTGACTTTTCCGGATAAG
The DNA here is from genome assembly GCF_030068545.1 of Xanthocytophaga flava. Classification (NCBI taxonomy): domain Bacteria; kingdom Pseudomonadati; phylum Bacteroidota; class Cytophagia; order Cytophagales; family Rhodocytophagaceae; genus Xanthocytophaga; species Xanthocytophaga flava. The sequence continues at coordinate 83,026 of NZ_JASJOR010000009.1, forward strand.
GCCGTTGCATTGAGCACAGAAGATATGACATTGCCTCATATTGTTCATGGCAAGACAAATGATCAGCTATGGGGGGCTATGGTGGTTGTTAATACGACTGCTCTGCCATTAAAAGATCTTCAAATTAAAACTTCTCTACAAGGAAAAGAATATACCACTATACTACCTGTAGTACCTGCATTAACTACACGAAAGGTCGGTTTCAGAATAAATGCAACTGGCATTCAACAAAAGGGAGAATACCCTGTGAAAGTGAACTTGCAGGCAAAAGGAAAAGTGTGGGATGAGAAAGAAATAAAACTTACCGCGACAGGTGCTGGAGAGCAATACATACAGACCTTCACCAGTAAGATTGATGGTAGTATCCAGTACTATGCTGTAGCACCACAGGCACAACCAGATGGCAAAGCACCTGCATTATTTCTGTCAGTACATGGAGCAGGGGTAGAAGCTATTGGTCAGGCAAGAGCCTATGAACCTAAAAACTGGGGTGTGCTGGTTGCGCCTACCAACAGACGTCCGAGAGGCTTTAACTGGGAAGACTGGGGTCGTCTGGATGCACTGGAAGTATTTGGAATGGCGAAACAGGAGTTTAAGCCCGATCCGGAGCATATCTATCTGACAGGCCATTCAATGGGAGGACATGGAACCTGGTATCTGGGAGCAACTTTCCCTGGTAACTGGGCTGCTATTGCTCCTTGTGCAGGGTATCCGGTATTGTCGGCTTATGGCTCACATGATGGCAAAATTCCCGAATCAGGGACTACGCCTATGGAAAATCTGTTGCTACGTGCCAGCAATCCAAGTAATGTAATTTCACTGGCTTCTAACTACAAAGCACTGGGTATATATGTTTTACATGGTGATGCCGATCCGGTTGTGTCTGTTGACTATGCTCGTCAAATGCGGAAGTTGTTAGGTACTTTTCATGCCGATCATAGCTACTACGAATATCCGGGTGGATCACACTGGTATGGCAACGAAAGTGTAGACTGGAAGCCTATTTTCGATTTCTTCAAGTGGCACAAAATTCCAGCAGACAGTGCAGCCAATGTAATTGACTTTACTACAGCTAATCCTGCGATCTCGGCTACGATGCGTTGGGCAACGATTGTACAGCAAAACCAGGCATTGAAATATAGCCGTATTCAGTTACAACGCAACAAAGCCAGTCATAAAATTTCAGGTGTTACAGAAAACATCGCTTTACTGAAACTGGATCTGGCTGATTTTAAACAAGGGGATACTGTACACATTACGCTGGATAGTCTGCCCGTTATACACCACATTGTAAAACAAAGCAACGAGCAACTGTATCTGTCTAAAGGTGCATCATGGACAAAGGCAGAGGCTATCAAAACAATACAGAAAGGACCTCACAGAAATGGAACGTTCAAAGAGCCATTTAATAACCAGATGGTATTTGTGTATGCAACCGGAGGAACGGCACCGGAGAATGAGTGGGCATACAATAAAGCTCGTTATGATGCTGAAACCTGGTATTACAGAGGCAATGGTGCGGTAGATGTGATTTCAGATAAAGAATTTGATCTGAAGAAATACAAAGACAGAGGGGTGATTATTTATGGAAATGCCTCTACCAACAAAGCCTGGAAGCCGCTGCTGTCTGACTGCCCGATACAGTTATCCAATGGTGTAGCAAAACTGGGTGATAAAGAACAGAAAGGAACAGATATCGGAGCATATTTCTCCTGGCCAAGACCGGATAGCCCTATAGCTTCTGTCGCGGTGATTGGTGGAACCGGATTAGCCGGAATGCGTGCTAGTGAAGCGAATCAGTACTTCAGTGGTGGAAGTGGTTTTCCAGACTTTATGATCTTTACAACAGATATGTTGAAAGAGGGTATAAAAGGTGTAAAGATGGCTGGATTTTTCGGAAATGACTGGTCACTGAAAAACGGTGAGATTATCAATCAATAATATATTCTGAAGCGGTTTATACTACTTTTAAAGCCAGTATAAGCCGCTTCTTTGTTTAACCAACACTTCTAATCTACTTGCTCTTTTATTCGTATGAAGAAACTACGATTATTTTTGTGGATGGCCTTGCTGGGTGTACCTGTTGTTCAGGTAAATGCGCAAGGAAATATCCACCAGCAATCTTCTGTGTATGAGTGGCCTACCGATTCTCAGGTAAAGCAAAAGCTGGATCAGTGGCAGGATCAGAAATTTGGGATGATTATCCACTGGGGATTGTATGCTGTTCCAGGTATTATCGAATCATGGGAACTGTGTTCGGAAGACTGGATTGAACGGGATAGCACCATGTCGTATGATGATTATAAAAAATGGTACTGGGGACAAAGTGCCAAGTTTAATCCAGTAAAATTTAATCCGGATCAGTGGGCTATAGCAGCCAAATCTGCGGGGATGAAGTATGTGGTATTTACCACCAAACATCACGATGGATTTAGCATGTTTGATACCAAACAGAGCGACTTTAAAATCACCAACGGTCCTTTTGCGGGTAATCCGAAAGCCAATGTGGCAAAGTATGTGTTTGAAGCTTTCCGGAAGCAGAGTTTCATGATTGGAGCGTATTTCTCTAAGCCTGACTGGCATACTGAATACTATTGGTGGCCTAAATATGCCACTGCCGACCGGAACAACAACTACGATATCCGTAAGCATCCATGGCGCTGGAATCAATTTAAGCAGTATACCTATAACCAGATCAGTGAACTGATGCATGACTATGGAAAGATGGATATTCTATGGTTAGATGGCGGTTGGGTACGTCCACTAGAGACTGTAAATGACGAAGTACGTGCCTGGGGTGCATCTATTCCGGCATGGAGTCAGGATATTGATATGCCTCGTATTGCCAACATGGCACGTCAGGCGCAACCTGGTTTACTAATTGTAGACCGTACCGTACATGGCCCTTATGAGAACTATCAGACACCTGAGCAGCGCATTCCGGATCACAAGCTGAACAACCCATGGGAGAGCTGTATGACACTGGGTAATGCCTGGGGATATGTACCAAACGATCAGCTGAAGTCTGCAACGAAGGTGGTACATTCTCTGATTGAGATTGTTGCTAAAGGAGGGAGTCTTCTGTTGGGCGTTGGTCCTCAGCCCGATGGTACGCTTACCGAAGAGGCTGTGCAGCGACTGGCAGAAATTGGAAAGTGGCTCGATAAAAACGGACAGGCTATTTACAATACCCGTACTACTGATGTATTCAAAGATGGTGACGTGTATTTTACCAAGGCAAAAGCCGGAAATACATTATATGCCTTGGCTCAACTACCCGAAGGAAAAGATGTACCTGCCTTCATTGAATGGACTGGCAATGTCCCTAAAAAAGGTTCTGCCATGACGTTGCTGGCAAGTGGTACAAAAGTAAAATGGGAGCATAGCGGAAATAAAGTAAAGGTATGGCTGCCTGATGCTTTCCGCAAACAAAACAAGACATATCCTGCATTGGCTATTGCCTTTACAACGGAAGGATAAGTCTGTACACAAACGTATCTAAATGAGCAGTAGCCCGTCCGCAAGGTCGGGCTATTTTTATGGATGTATATTAATGATGTTTGATTAACAAAGTTCGAATGAATACCCAAACTATGGCGGTGGGCCAACTATTATTTGTTTATTTCGGTCAAGTCTTAACAAAATGATAACATGAGTTGATTACTATGCTGTATATTTTATAATGCTCTAATAGATAGGTGAATTTACTTCTTTGTTACTCATTTTTTTATCTGGCTGAGTTGTTTCAGTAATCTGGGAGAATCACATTATTTACTTCTACACCCGTACTTAATTTTGAACTATAAATGCATGTATTTATCTTTCGGGATTAATTGTTTTTGAGTAGTTTCTTTTGATATACGTCTGAAATTACACTTTTTTGAGGAATTTTTCTTTTACGAAACCGCTTCTATGTTTAAATCACTTGTTAACAAAATCTCTCAGGTCCCTATTCGTTATATATATGGAATCTACTTTTTAATTACACTGGCAGCTTCCATTCAACAAATGTTGATTGATCAACTCAACAACTATTATATCTTTAAATACTCCTTCCAACATCTAATTCATAATCAGAATTTATATATTTTGTTTCCGGATCAATACCATGATAATTATAAATATGGTCCTGTATTTGGAATTTTTATTGCTCCGTTTGCAATACTGCCTGATTGGTTGGGAATAATAGCATGGACTATGGTAAATGCGTTTTTGTTGCTGTGGGCAATACATAAACTTACAATTGGTCAATCAAGTAAAATTTTTATCTATTGGTTTATACTGATTGAATTCCTGACTTCAATTCAGAATCTACAGGCTAATCCGATGCTTACCTCCCTCATATTATTTTGTTTTATTGCTTTTGAACGGAGGACGGTCTTCTGGGCTGCGTTTTTTGTTGCTTTGGGGGGCTTTTTTAAAATTTATGGATTTATAGGTGCTGCCTTTTTTCTTTTATATCCGCAAAAAATTCGTTTTATCCTCTCTTTCGCATTTTGGTGTGTCGTATTGTTTTTTTTACCATTAATTTTCATTTCGTTGGATCAACTGCTTTTTCTTTATAAGGAATGGTATTTGGCACTTGTTGAAAAGGCACAGATTCATCACGACATTTCACTTATACAAATCCTCCAGTCTCTGGTTAGTTCCAATATCAAAGATGCCTATGTTGTACTGACAGGTGTGGGTATATTTTGTTTGGCCTATCTCCGATGGGACAAGTTCGAAACTTTATCCTTTCGGCTCCTGTTTTTAGCCTCTGTGCTAATCTGGATGGTTATTTTTAGTCCTGGTGCTGAATCTCCTACCTTTGTGATTGCTGTTACAGGAGTTGCTCTATGGTATATTCAAAGTGAGAGAAAAAAATGGCAAATCAGCCTGGCAATCTTTGTATTTGTCCTAACAATTCTATCTCCTACTGACATTTTCCCTGCCTACCTGCGTGATGTGTATGTAATTCCTTACAGTTTGAAGGCTCTGCCATGTGCTGTAGTCTGGATTGTAGTCATGGTTGAACTTTTGTTTGGCTCTTTTTCCAAAGTTTCATCACCATCTCTTACTGTAGCTCAATAATTGGAGAGTAATTTCCGTTTTGATCTATTTAGGGAAAGGTATTAAACTATTTATTAGAGTTTTTTGTGAAGTGATAATGTGACTTTGTTTTAAAGTATTATAGATGTCTTCGTAGCACATTCATCTATAATGCTTTATTTCAGGATAGTGATATAGTACTTTTAATATTTTTTTAATACTCTTTTAATATCTTTTTATAACCATTTTAATCAATTTATATTATCTCTGCTGAATACTAAAACTCCTAGCGTTTGAGTACTATTAGACTCAAACCTTTATGAAATATACCAAGTCATATCCATTATGAATTAACTAAACCATGAGTTTCAAAATCTCAGTCATTGTCCCTACTTACAACGAAGAAAAAAATGTATGGATGATGGCTCAATGTCTGGAGGATATTCTTTCTCCTATTAACTGTTTCTACGAAATCATTTTTGTTGATGATGGTAGTCAGGATAATACACTTGCTGAACTCGAAAAATTAAGACAACATAATAGCTCAATTCACTACATTTCGTTTTCCCGCAATTTTGGGCATCAGTATGCATTAAAGGCAGGGTTAGATATGGCTACCGGCGATTGTGTCATTTCGATGGATGCTGATTTACAGCACCCACCAGCACTACTCATTCCCATGATTGATAAATGGCAGGAGGGCTACGATGTTGTATACACCCAAAGACTGGAAGACGCAAAGTTACCATTTTTTAAAAGGGTTACCTCCCGTACTTTTTACAAGCTGATGAATTGGCTTTCGGACATTGAAATAGAAGAAGGTACTGCTGACTTTCGTTTGATGGATAAGGTGGTAGTTAATGTATTCAAGCAATTGCCTGAGCGGGACTTGTTTATTCGGGGCTTGGTTAAATGGATGGGTTTCAAGCAATATTGTATGCCCTACCAGCCTAACCAGCGTTATTCCGGAACCAGCAAATATTCGTTAAAGAAGATGCTTCTTTTTGCTCTCAATGGCATTACATCCTTTAGTGTGAAACCCTTACGCCTGGCGATGATAATAGGCTTTACCTTATCGTTGATCAGCTTTTCGTATGCTGTATTTGCTTTCCTAAGCTATTTATTTACAAACTGGAATACTTCTGGCTGGACATCTGTCATTATGGGAGTACTCTTTATTGGAGGTTTGCAGTTAATTATGTTGGGAATTATTGGCGAGTATATTGGTAAATTGTTTATGCAAGCCAAGCAGCGACCTTCTTATATAGTGAAGAAAAATACGCTAGATGAATCACCAACCATTCTGACTAAAAAGCGTGAATTTATCAGTAGTATTATAGCTAGACAAAAAATAGACTAATAGTTGACATAATAATATAGACAACCTCTAAGTCTTATAGCTAGTGTTAGAATGTTGTAACAACTCTTATGAATAAAAAAATAATTTTAAGTTTTGATGTTGAAGAATTTGATACGCCTCTTGAATATGGCAAAGAACTGCCACTCAGCCAGCAGATGCGTGTATCAGAAGAAGGATTGCGGGCAGTAGTAGCTTTGCTTGACAAATATAAGGTTCGGGCTACTTTTTTTACAACAGCTAATTTTGCCAATCAGTATCCGGATTTGATTCGCTCTATGGCACAAGTACACGAAATTGCCTCTCATGGGTATTTTCATTCTACATTCGAAGAGAGTGATTTGCGCAGATCTAAAGATGCATTGGAGGAGATTATTCAAAAACCTATACTTGGTTACAGGATGGCGCGTATGATGCCTGTCAGTGAGGAAGCCATTGCGCAAGCAGGATATAGGTACAACTCATCCTTGCATCCAACTTTTTTGCCTGGCCGTTATAATTGTTTTTCCAGGCCCCGTACTCCATTTTTAAGTAAAGGAGTAGTACAAATTCCCGCTTCGGTAACACCACTTTTCCGATTTCCGGTTTTCTGGCTTAGCTTTAAGAATTTTCCAGCGCAGTGGATTCGGCTAGCCTCACGATGGATTTGGAATACAGATAGTTGTGTGAATTATTACTTTCACCCATGGGAGTTTGCTGATATTTCTGATAAATCAGTATTTGGCTTACCTTTTTATGTGAGTCGTTATGGTGGGCAGAGGATGCTAACTAAACTTGAGCGCCATATTCAATGGGCCCGTAAGTATGCAGAGTTTATCACATTTGCGGAGTGGCACGATCATCTGCGAAAAAATACAAAGCTTCCTGACGCCTGAATGAGAATCAGATAAAGTCATTCTCAGAGAAGAAATATTCTGTCCTAGGTTGGTGATGACACCACACCAACCTGGAGATTGAAATGCTGAAAAGAGCAGGCCTTGTGCTGCGATTTTACCTGTTTTTGTTTCCCGGCAATATTCCTAAAGAAGGCTCTGCCATAACTTTGTGCCAAAGTAAAGCCTTTATACCGGAAGGATAAGTCTGTACACAAACGTATCTATAAGTTATAGCCCGTCCACAAGGTCGGGCTTTTGTTTTATTTTCATACGTAGTTTGTGAGTAGAATAATGATAGTAAAAATATAGTTACAACAGAGTTTATTTCCGAATTTATACCTGAATTGTGGAATAATGAACTGAAAATTTAAGATTTCTATAAACCACATGTTATTTTTTTATTTTGTGTGAAATTCAAATTTGTGAGTATTGTATGGATTTTCTGGCTGATATGTCTGCTACTTATATTGTATAGTTTGTCGCCGGTGACTCCTCTGAAAATGTGGAATTCAGAAATGAAGCCTAATTACATACTTGGACATTACTTACAATATACAGGAGGAGATTTTTATGTGATAGAGCATACCGTTTCATTACCATTGGTAAAAAAAGGGAAAGGGATATATGAAATCAATATAACTGGAAATATACCCACTGCGAAGTATAATTATTCTGAAAACTATGATGTTTTAATGGCTAATTTTATCCTAAAAGGAAAGATAATTGGTTCTGAGGAATTGAAGGATCTGGGAACATATTATGTGTTTGATGTAGAAGATTATGCAGAGTATGTACCAAGAATATGGAATCTATCTGTTGAATTCCTGAGTGTCTGTGTCGGAAGCTTTTTGCTCTTACCTTTTTTGTCTTTATATCTTTTGTTCTATTTTTATTTTGGAAGAGCTAAAAGATTAATATATGTGTTGATTGGGAAGAAAAGCAGATGAGATAGTCAAGTTCCGTAACAAATAAAGGTATATAGTCAATAACAATCTACTTGTACCGTCTTTTATACTAACTATGGCGACAGATGGAGTAAAAATTATTAATGGTGATTTAGCTCATGATACTTATTGGGGATTTATGGATATGTATGATGAAGGGATACCTCTTGAAAAGATCAAAGCCTCGATAGAACAAGGAAAGGAAGAGTATGATGACTTTGAATATGAAATATTTATCACCGCATATGCACTGGCTCTCTGGGAAACAGGAACGCTAACCGATCTGATAAAACAACAGGTAAGAAATGTGATTGATAAAGGGGTGGGTGTGAAAGTCTGGAAAGAGGAAGTCTCAGAAGCAGAGGGAAAGGCCCGAGAACGGGAACTGGCTCTTTTTTGGAAAAAAATAAACACAGCTAAACGAACAATTCGCAAGCGGAAGAGTTACCGGAGAATTGTGAATCTGTTATTTTCTGAAGGTGATGTTCTGGTATTTCAGCTTCCTGATGGAAGTTATTGTGCCACCCTTGTATTGCTGATCAGTCAGGGTAGAGGGCAGTGTAGTTATGAATTTGCTAAACTTACATACAGATACACTGAAAGGCCTAATCTAATTGATATAAAGAACTATTATGTTGTCGGACGTAAAGTATCGTCTGGGGTTGAGATAGAATGGGCAAGTTTGTTGCATGAAGGCATGCATAAAATCATTGAGCAGGGTGGGATAGATGTCATTGTGAGAAGAGAAGCAGAACGGACAGGCAAATACTTTATTGGCATAGATGTGATCGGAGTGGAGCACAAAACGTTAAAGGGTTTTGCTAATCGCTTTGAGAGAATAGGTCAGTTGTGCTTTAAACCTGAATCTAAACTCTGTGGTTTACAAGGTGGCGAAACCAGCTTTGAGGGATTTCAACAATGTTTTGATTCCTTAATGAGTGATCTGACCACTTTTAAAAGTGAATTATTTCCCATTCAGCAATTCTTAGCTGACTAATGTGTACCGCTATGTCTATCAAATGTGAGGCTTTGTTTTCTGAAAGTAAAATATTTCTGCTGATACCCTTATCATGATAGATAGATCAGTTATTTGTTAGATATTGAAGTTTGCTTGAATTCCAGCCAGATGCCATGTGTATGTGAAGGAGGGAGGAACAAGCTTTGTGTATCATCTGTATTTTGAGTCACAGATACGTTTTTGATGCCAGCCTGACGTAAGGATGTCTGTACTTGTTTCATGTCTGAAACACTGATAGTAGCGCCTATAACTGTGAGTCTTTTACTCACTTGTTCAGAGGCAGGAAAGAATACAATTTCGCCTTCTGGCAGTGATACCACTGCTACTTTCTTCTTTTGGAAAGGAGTTTGTTTGGTTTGGAAGGTAACATGTAGGGAGAGATTTTTGAAGAGATTGGTGTATACCTCTGAATCAGAGGTAGCTATCCAGACACCAATAAGGTTTGTGGCAGAGTTGGTATGCTGAAAGTGTTCTTCTCTGTCTGTTGGAGAGTGATTGCGACCCCCAAAAAATAGTGTATGCAGTCTATCTGTTTCGGAAAAGGTAATCATGGAACCCTCACGTTGATACTCTTGACCAATGGCTGTAAGCTGTTTGGCTATGCCCTCAGTATCTTTCGTAAAAAGTCCCCAGAATGCAGGCCCTTCGCCTTCTTTCAGCAAGCGACAGTATTCTGCTGTCACCGAATCGTGAGGTTGTGAGGCGGTGATGAGTTCTAGCTCTGTACCATTCCGGAATTTGATATGCTGATTGCGTATGCCATTGCTATGAGATCTTCCTGGCTTGAGTGCAAAGCCGATGGATCTGTAAAATGTAGCAGCCTGATCAAGATCTCTGACTGCCAGCGGGATGTGATCTATTCCGATGACTAGGGAAGACGTGTAAGGTAATGTATGAGAGGAGGTTGTGATAAAAAGTAGAGTTGCAATAAAGAAGGAAAATGCTGTCTGATACATGGTTAGGCTGGAAAAAGGAAATGGTAGAATTTGTTTTCTATTGCAATATGAGTGTTTTAAGATAGATGTTTTTTCAAAAGTTTTAGTTGTAAAATTAATTCCTCCAGACTTATTGCCTATTTTATTCCAAGCTTTGTCTCCTAAATTCTCTGGAATGTCAGATATTAGAGGCAGAAATTAGCAAGAGTTATACAAGTGAATGATGAATTATAGCAAGCAAATCAGACCATATTTGTCATTGGTGCTTTTGTTTATGCCTGCACTATTATTTGCCTTACTGCTGATTGTGTTCAGAAACCATAGCATCCTGCATATTCAGGGAGCGTTTCCGTTTTTACCGTGGCAGTTTTGGATCATTGGCATTTTTGGTGTCATTGCAACTGCGGGAGGTGTTCTGGACTGGAAATACCACCGCAATCCTTTACAATTGAAATTATCAAAAAAAGAAAGAGATGCCGAGGCTGCTGCACTCGGGCTAGGCGGCTTGCCAATGTTTGTACTGATGTGGCTGGCTATGATGCATGCAAAGCCCACTCAATTTTTGATTCCTATTTTAGTTGTATTGATTTATACCATAGTGGCAATCTGTTATGATGAATTTGTGTTTCATCGGAAACGGTGTGGAAAGCTGGAAACTATCTATCACCGGATGTTAGTGTTAGGTAATGGCATTGCCTGGCTGGCCTGGTTTCATTTTATTTTTTGCTAATGAACGGTACTGAATTGATCAACAAAAGTAAAGTCTGGTTTGATTCTAAACCTGTTGAGATACATCAGGCTCTTTCGATTCATGTATTTCAGTATGGCGCTCACTGGATGCATACCCGGATGAGTGAATTATCGCCAGAGAATACCGTTCCTTTTGACAAATCGATCCGGTTTGGGTTGTATGGACTATTGAAATATAGTATATGTCTGGGTATCTTTCTGTTATCCAGTATTCTGCTTTCCCGTATTCATGTTGGATTACTTCCTCTCTCTGTTCTTATTTTTTACTTTGTCGAAGTACACTTCTTATTCTTATTTCCATTACTGATAGATCGTGTGCCCAATCCTGTTCTAACCAGCATCTGTATTACGTATCGGATTGGGATAGTCCGATGTATAATCACTGTTATGCAGATTGCCTTTTTTATGATGGTAGGATTGTTTAATCTTAGAAAACCTTTTCAAAACTGGTATATTGGCTGTTTGTCAATAGTGCTCTGGTATACAAACGATGTTAGAGATCGGTTATACAAATGAATACGAAGTTCGTAGTGAATCTTATCCATTTCCGGGTCAGTCAGGGTTCAGTGTGCTTTATCTTTCCGATTTGCACGTAAACCGATATAGCAGTACATTAATTGACAATCTGGAGGTTAGTATTAACAGCTTAAACCCTTCTGTTGTTTTGCTGGGAGGTGATTACATCGATTCGAAAGGTGGAATAAAACACTTTCAAAGGCTGCTTGCATTTCTCTCTCAAAGATCCCATGTATTTGCTATTGCAGGAAATCATGATTATTTTTTTGGAATTAAGTCCATCCAGAAAATGGTAGAAGATCAGGGAATCACATGGCTGGAAGGAACATCATACGAGATTGAGGTGAATGGCCTTAAAGTGCAAGTGACAAATGAGGTGAGTGGCAATGTAAGCATAAATACCCCTATACGAATCTTGTGTGTACATCAGCCGATAGATCCTGAGCAGATACAAGGCAAGTATCAGCTTGTATTGGCAGGACATCTGCATGGTTGCCAGGTTGTATTATGGGAAACCGAAAAAGGATTATATCCGGGTAAATGGTTTTATAGAAGAAACTTTCTGAAAGCTAACCTGGAAAATTGTTTATATCTGATTAGCAAGGGACTTGGAGACACCTTGCCGATACGTTATAATTGCAAAAAGGATATCCTTCTGGTTACTATCGGAAATCCAGTACTTCTTTAACTACTCTTACTTTTTCAATACTATGAAACCCGGACTGGCAGTTTTATTGGCTTCTGTATATGGATTAACCATTCGCATTTTGTTTGGTTTCTTAAGTGAGATTATGCAAATTATGGGTATTGTTTTTCTGGCGCTAATTCCTGCTATTGTTGGTTTCGTAACCATTTACCTAATGCCTGTCAGACAACTCACTAGTAAAACTTTTGCATTTTTTATGCCCTGGGTTACTAGTCTGATTTTGCTTGTTGTTACCATCTTGTTAAATATAGAGGGTGCTATCTGCTGGATTATGATTTTTCCTTTTTTTGCTGTTATGGCAGGATTTGGTGGGCTGATTGCATTTGAAATTAAGAAGAAACAAGCTCAAAAGAATGCAGAAAAGAATGACTGGGAGAAACCTACATCCCTTCAGGTCTCTCTGCTTTTTATGGTTCCGGTTTTGCTGGGCTTTATCGAAGGGGAACGGTCTCTGACTCCCAAAGAAATGACTATCAGGAGAGAAGTTAGCCTGGATGCCACTCCTAAGGAGGTCTGGCAACAGATTATCTCATCTCATGAGACACTGCCTTCAGAGTCTTCTGGTGGCTCGTTGTCTAATCTGATGGGTTTTCCCAGACATAGTAAAACCACACTGGATACTGCTGCCGTTAATGGCAAAAGAATAGCTTATTATGAGAAAGGCTTATACTTCGAAGAAACCATTTCTCAGTATGAACCTGCCCAAAAGTTGGTTTTAGCTATTAAAACAGACCCACACAAAATACCTCCTACCGTAATGGATGAACATATTCTGATAGGAGGGAAGCACCTGGATATTTTGGAAGATGTTTATGAACTGGAAACATTATCAGATGGAAGAACCCGTCTGCTGTTGTCGAGTCGGTTTTATATCAATACTCCTTTTAACTGGTATGCAGGTATCTGGGCTGAATACCTGATGAAAGATATATTACAAAACGAACTGGATCGTATCGAACAACGGATACTGAAAAGCCAGGTCCGTGCCTTGCATTAGAATGATATATAAAAGACAACTAAGTTACACAATTGCAATGTCTGGCTAATATAGCGAGAGCTTCTTTACAATTGTTCCATTTTTGTATCTTTGTCTGGAATATATGATACTATATGCACGAGACAAAAGGTTTACTCGACAGGATCAAGCACCACGATAAATTGTCGATTACAGTGAATGAAGACTGTAGGATTTACCTGCCGGAATATGTATTGCAAAAGCTGCTTCAACCACACAAGCTTGCGTTTTATTACTTTGTGTTTATGGATAAGGGTTCTGCAACCTACACAGTAGACCTTGAGGATATTGCAGTGTCTGATGGTCAGATGGTTTTTGGTTTGCCCAACCAGGTTTTTATCAATTCACCACACAATACAAGCAACCACTATTCTCACCTCGGATTTGATGAAAGCACACTGGCCTTGCTTCCACGTTCGTATCCATTTCTGGTCAATCCGTTACAGCTAAACCGGATTACCTTTGACCCGGATGCCCAGCAACGGGTAAAGGGTGTTTTTGCCAATCTATTTCAGTTGCTTCATTCTTCTGGTAAGCCCAGAAATTCTGAAATCATTCTGGCACATCTGAACGTTTTGTTAACGGAGTTTAACAGCGCCTATTTTGAGCAGAGTGCACCTGAAACGGTTGCCAATCCTAAACTATCAAAATATGTTGCCTTTAAACTTGCCGTAGAAACCCACCTGACCGAGCAACACGATGTGCATACCATCGCTGAAAAGCTGGCAATGACTACCAGCAGCTTGTATGGCGTTGTGAAGGAGTTTTCGGGTGTTTCACCAAAGGAGTGGATCACCAACCGACTTATGCTGGAGGCGCAACGAAAGTTACAGTATGAGTCTCTTTCTGTAAAGGAACTGGCTTACGAACTGGGCTTTAATGACCCTGATTACTTTTCGCGGTTGTTTAAAAAGAGCACAGGCAAGAGCGTGAGTGCCTTTTTAACCAACCTGCGCGATTTGTCCAGCCAATAAGAAGATTTGTCCATTCCGGTTGGTTGCGCACTGCCTACTTTTGCTGCATCAGGTTTTAAAAACAAATTATAAGATGAAGTCAGCATTAGTAACAGGAGCCAACAAAGGTATTGGCTTTGAAGTTGTGAGACAACTTGCTCAAAACGGGTTCTTTGTGTATGTAGGGAGCCGTAGTCTGGAAAATGGTTTGTTGGCGGTAGAAAAGCTTAAAGCCAGCGGAATCGACAACATTGAGGCTGTGCAACTAGATGTTACCGATCCGGAATCTGTCAGTGCTGCCCGTAGATGGATAGGTGAAAAAACACAGGTGCTAGATGTATTGGTTAACAATGCGGGTATTTCGGGTGTACTTCCACAGTCAGCCCTTGAATCATCAGCCGATCAGTTCAAAGCCGTATATGAGACCAATCTATTTGGTGTGATCAGGGTGACACAGGCTTTTATCGATCTACTGAGAAAGTCATCAGAGCCTCGCATTGTGAATGTGAGCACCAGCATGGCTTCACTGACTCTCGCTGCCGATATTGACAATCCCAATTATCCTACCCGGTATGCGATGTACCAGTCGTCTAAGTCTGCTCTGAATATGTACACGATTAATCTGGCCTACGAACTTCGTGATACACCATTTAAAGTCAATGCCGTGTGTCCCGGATATACCCAAACCGATTTTACCAATTATCAAGGAACAAGCACGCCACAAGAGGCAGGACAACGAATTGCTAAATACGCATTGATCGGTCAGGATGGACCTACAGGAAAGTTTTTCAGCGAAGAATATTTTCCAGCACCTGTTACTTGTCCCTGGTAGAATCAAAAAACACAGGAACGAAAAGGACTTGAGTATATAGAAGAAGAGGGAAGAAAGAGCGAGGTGAAAAGTAATCAAAATAAAACAGAGCCTATACTTTTGAAAAGGCATAGGCTCTATTGAGTATCATTTTGGATCAAAAAAACTTTTGTTTTCTATTTCAAGCGTTTGCCAAATGCTTTTTCTGCCATCATTTGATATTCCTGCTGAGTTACTACAGTGGTCTCTTTCTCTTCTTTGTCATACAAAGTTGGCTTACCATTGTAATGTTTAACAAGTGTATAGGCAAGCAGAACACCCCAGCTATCCCAAAAACAACGAACTTTGTTTCCCACTATATCACTGGATGAGGTTGATAGAGGACCACCATCAATCATAATATCAATTTGATTTCCCTTAAAGATGTCATCTATATATATCCTTTTAATGGTTAGTTCAGGGACATTAAACCCTTGTTTATAAAGCTCCTGTAGTGTTTGATGATAGTTAGTCTTTAACTCTTCAAAATCTGGGATCTGTTTCAGTTGAATATCTGAATACACGCCCCATTGCCATTCTTTGTCCCATTGCCAGTAACCACTTTCTAGTGAACAGGGAAACCCTTCGTCAACAGCCTGGCGTAAGTCAGATGATTTTGCAAAAATTAAATTTGCAACTTGTCCTCCATCCAGGTTGCTTATATTATATTCATAGTCAGGATTGTTATCTCTGGTAACTTTTTCCAGTATAGGGATTATGATCTCCAGATCAACATAGTCACCCTCAGATGAGGTTCTGAATTCATAGTTTTTGCCTGCTATCTGAAATATAGAAACGTATTGCTTTTCAGAGTCATCATGTTTTTCTTTAACCAGTTGATACTGAAATCCTCCCAGATCCAGCATCTCTTTTATTAACTTTGTTAAATCTTCGTTCCCATAAATACATTCTACATCAAACTCTATCCACTTAATGCAATATTTTGCTTCTAGAAGGCTATAATTGGTTCCCATTACACTGTCAAACTTATTTAGATTTTCATATTTTGTGCTATCGTAGTTGTCATTATATAACTCAGAGAAATCATATATGTCTTTGTGATAACAGGCGGTGGTAATAAGAAGAATCGAGGTAGAGAGAAGTAAAGACTTCACTAGTAATGCTTTCACTTTTGTCGAAATATTAAATGGTATATGAATTTATCTGTAGTCGGAATATATACATTCGATGTACCGAATGCTAAATTGCTAGGTTATTTTTATTTTGGTTTTTACTGTCATTTAATCGCCCGATTTGTAGAAAATTGAATCATCTTTCTGTAGCTGAATATGTTATCCTTTGAACTCTTTTACTACTAACATATAAGCGACTGTTTCATGAATATCTTGCTTTCTATTCATCTGTAAAGTCTGGTAGTATTCCATTGGTAATTTTTACTAAGATGAAGATTATTTATTCAGCCATAGTAATCGCACTTCTTAGTGCGTGTTCTCAAAAACAGACCAACGACAAAATCAAAAATGAGCTTGAGGCGCTGGATCTGAAACGCGGTGATATAGCCCTTTGGTTTTCCGGCAAAAATGAGTTTGGTAAAGTTCGTTTTGCAACAGGTTGCTCACCTGAAACAGCTGAGGATTTTAACATGGCAACGGCACTGCTACACTCATTTGAATACACCGAGTCTGAAAAAGTATATGCGCGTATTATAGAGAAAGACCCTCATTGTATTATGGCTTACTGGGGTGCTGCTATGTGCAGTTTTCATCCTCTCTGGGAACCACCTACTGAGGCCGATCTACAAAAAGGAGCAGACGTAATAAAGCTGGCACGTACACTTGTCACTGATGCTACCTCACGAGAGGCGAAATACCTGGAGACCATTGCCACTATCTATGATGGCTGGAAAGAAACGGATTACAAAACCCGTGTAGCAAAATTTGAAGTAGCATCCGGAAAACTTGCGGCTGATTTTCCAGACGATACGGAGGCTGCCATTTTTCATGCTTTGGCAATTCGTGCTGCTGCTGATCCGAAAGATAAAACCTTTGTCAAACAGAAACAGGCTGGTGATATTCTCAATGCTGTACTGACAAAAGATCCCATGCATCCTGGTGTGGCACATTACATCATTCATGTCTATGACTACCCACAGCTGGCAGAACAGGCATTAACCTCTGCACGGGAGTATGCCTCACTTGCTCCTGCAAGTGCGCATGCTCAACACATGCCTTCACACATATTTACCAGGTTAGGCTTATGGGATGAGTCCATAGAATCCAATAGCAAGTCGGTGGATGCAGCAAAGTGTTATGCGGGAAATGTAGGAATGAAAGGGCATTGGGATGAAGAACTTCACGGATTGGATTATCTCATGTATGCTTACCTGCAAAAGGGGGACGAGGTGAATGCCAGAAAGGAATTTGAATATTTTAAAACCATTCAGGAAGTTTTTCCTATGAGTTCCAAAGATGCATTTTCATTTGGAGCTGTGCCTGCCCGTTATGTTGTTGAACGACGGGACTGGAAAGCGGCTGCGGCACTTGTACTTACTCCATCTACGTTTTCATGGGACACTTATTATTGGGAGCGTTCCAATACCGATTTTGCCCGGCTACTAGGTGCCGTACATGAAAAAGACCTCGTTAACGCACGGCAAAGCCTGCAACAGTTAAAACAGTCTTATGAAAAGCTAGTGGAGGCAAAAGAAGTATACAAATCAAATCTGGTACAGATTCAGGTAAAAGCGGGTGAGGGTTGGGTAAAGCTGGCAGAGGGCCAGAAAAAGGAAGCACTGGCCTTGATGACTACCGCAGCAGAGATGGAAGATGCTACAGAAAAACATCCCGTTAGCCCTGGGCCAATTATACCTGCACGCGAACTACTTGGTGATATGTATATGCAGTTGGGGGATGTTGCTCATGCTCTTGAAGCGTATGAAGCTGCTCTTCAACGCCAGCCAAATAGATTCAATGGTCTGTACAGTGCTGCAGAAGTGGCAGCAAAGAATGGTAACGCAATAAAAGCAAAACAATACTATCAGAAAATGCTAGCTATAGCACAGTCCTCTTCACGTACTGAAATGAAGGTGGCTACTGCATATGTAAGTAGGCATTGACTCTCTATTTATGACACAAGCGTGTAAACTAAAGCTGAAACTTACTTTTATGCTATTATAACGTAAACGACCCATAATTGGACATACTTTTCGGTTTGTATAGCACTTTAGGAAAGATTTGTAATAATTGTAATCAGCGATTCTGCTTTAGTGGCTGCCAAGTCAGTATCGATATTTGATCTGATCCTGTAGGAACATAGGTGTCCCCCTATAGAATCGTAAGAACTTAGACAGAGTCTACCCGAGTCGGGACAATCTGCTACTTGTCCCTATATTGGTTCAGATCCATACTCATCTTTGGGATAACAACAGACAGGGCAATTACACCACAAAGTCCTTTTCTGTTAGCAATAATTTTTAGTGTCAATGAATATGGAAACCTGCTGCTTTTGCATCTAAGTGTAAAAAAGCTGCTTCGACAACATTCTATACTAATTCCTAAAGCAAAATACTATGAAAGTTTTTGTACTGTGGCTAGCTGCCTTGCTGGTACTTTGTTCTACTGGATTTGCTCAATCTGCTTGGCGGGAAAAAGAGAATGCATTATGGGCAGATTATAATGCGAAAAAACTGACCATAGAAGAATGGAATCATAAGGTAGTAGCAGAGGCAGGCTCTCTTGGTGCTGGACTTACTGTATGGTTTAATGAACAAAAGTCAGGTGATACTGTATCTATTGTGTCAAGACATATAAAGCAGGCAAATAAGTTTGCTCTCTACATACCTGAAGACTGGAACATACATGTCTGATTAATTTTCTGGATTTTACAATATATATTCCCAGGATGGATGCCACTGTAAATAACTTTTCAGATTATATAAAAATCAACAATACATGGTATAAAATCCGGGACAATGAAAAATCCCGTTGTGGAAATAGTTATTATAAGTCAAAACTTGGCCCTAGAGGGTTGTATGTATTGAATGTGAACTCTATACATCAGGAAAAAGGAAGTGAGAAAGTAAAATACAAAATTACTTTTGATCTTAATGGTAAAAAGATTGAGTCAAATGAGATAGAAATTTCACTTTATCCCAATCAACTAAAACGACTGATGGGTGAACTACACTAAACTACTAATCTGGTCAGTAACCCTATACTTCTGCCACAAGTGCAGCATTTTTTCAATGAGACTTTACAGATAATACACACCAACCAGGAATGATTGAATCAGCCTGGCTATCCCTCACAGCTTAATCACCTTTCGGTACACCTGACCTTTGTGAGCATCCGTAATCCGAAGCACATACATGCCTTTGGCCAGCGAAGTCAGATTTACAGCCGTAGAGTAAAGCGTTTGTGAGTCTACCAGTCGTCCCAGACGGTCCAGTATGTCTACATATCTGGGCACAATGCCACAGTCAGAACGCAAAATTACCATATCCTGTGTGGGATTAGGATACACAATCAGCTGCTGGAGAGTGCATTCTTCACCAGAAGAAGAGGGGATGTTGTTGAAATACGATTGGATAAAGTTGGGAAAGCTGCGAAAGTTCACCACTGAGTCGGGTATACCAAAAGCAAATCGTTGTAAAGATACCCCACAGTCAAATCCAGCCCGATTAGGATGTGCAATGACCAGCATATCATTATTTCCGCCATTCTCATTGTTACTTCCTTCGCCAGCCCCATATATTTTTCCATCAGGGGCAATGTGCAAGGTATTGAAAACCACATTGACTGGCCAGGCCTTTTCGGATATATTGGTACAGGGATTAAACCGAATAATACTTTTACCAGAAGAGAGGACCTGAGAAAGGCTTGGTAACGATAGATCATACTGGCGGATTAGCTCTACCAGGTTGGTTTTATCTATCTTATTGAAAGACGTGATATATAACTTAGAATTGTCCGGTGAAAAGGTAACCCCCATCTGGTCTGAGATATTTCCATAGTTCTGATAATTGGAAATAGTACCTGTAGCTGCATCAAAATCAAATACATCAAAGGGGTGACCCAGAATATTGTATACGGCACAAGCCAGCTTTTTGCCATCCGGAGAGGCTTTTACTTCACCTAAAACTTCATGATAGCTGCCAATGCTGCTTGGACGAACCTGATACTCGGAGCCAATACGCTGTTGACTAGGAGGTTGTATACCAGACGTGTCTATTAAACAGGTATAAAACGAATCACCAACTGCCTCATGTAAAATGAGCCAGTAGTCCGTGCCATTTGTATGCGGAACAGCGGTGAGTTTAGCACTCAGGTTATCGGTTAGAAACAGGTTGTTTTGATCATCCACAATGTCTCCTTTGCCATCATCCAGTTGCATGTCAATAATTGAATAGCGCAATTGAAAAGAATAGGTGCCATTGCCAATAAGGCCTTCACTTAAATCACCAAATATACAGTTAGCAGAAGTGTCTGGTATGTTGTTAGTTACCGGATATAAGCTAAACAGGTAATAAAGCGATTCGCTTTCGGGGACAGGTACAATCAGTGCGGATTGAGGAACAGGCCCACTGCACTCCTCTGAAAAAAAATGGCTATTGGGCATACGCTGATGAAACCGGTTCCAGACATTGCGCCCATTGCTGTAAAATAGCAGTTCCCCTGTATTTTTGTCAGACATAGTGACGCATCCTCTGACTGTAAGCATATCACTATTTCGGTCTATTATGGGAGTCCCATTGTTAAAGTCAAACCCCTGTTTTCGGCCAAAGTACCAATGGGTAGCTTCTTTTTGTGCCAGACAGGGAACCAGCAGAGATAAAAACAGAAAAACAGGCAGGATTCTACGTAGAAAATGGTTCATGACAGGCAATTAAGAAAAAAGTTTCTTGTATAATATAAACGTATCAAGGCAAACCATCGTGTTAAGTCATGGAATATTTTTTCTATAGTAACATTGTTTTTGCTGGTAGGATTACCGTGTCTCATTGTTCTCTTTGGTTCCCGCAGGCGATGCCTGGGATATTCCGAAATCCTGTAGGGGCGACTGGCGGTCGCCCTAGTTCCCACAGACACGGCATGGGATACATCCGAAACGGTTTTCTGATAAACCCGAGCATTTGCGAATGGAACCAGGACGATTCGTAAATTCTCAATCACAGTCTGCAACAATCCAGACCAACCTCCATGTCTAATATGGCTATATCTTTTTAGAAAAAGCACTACAGCCAGCTATGAAAAAAATATCCTCCGCTGCAATAGTATAAACTGCAAGCGGAGGATAAATAGGTTTAGCTGTTTGCTGATAGCTTACAGAGGGATTTTGGTGAAGGTTTTGGTATAAAAAGACGATCCCAGATTCAAGCCTAGCTGACCATAGAAATTATCTCCAGTAGCCCAGAAGGTATTGTCATCTTTAATTACAAGGGTGTGGTATTGTCCAACAGCTACAGCTTTGACATGGGTCATGACTTGTTTAGGCGTTTTTGCATCAGAAGTCGTGCCATCGCCTAGCTGGCCACTTGCATTAAAGCCAGTAGCCCATAATGTATTATCGTTCTTCATAATCATGGTATGAAATTGTCCAGCAGATACCGATTTGACATGGGTCATAATTTGTTTAAATGTATGTAGATCAGTATTTGTTCCATCACCTAGTTGGCCATATAAATTAAAGCCAGCAGCCCACAATGTATTATCATTTTTAACAATAAGTGTATAATCTCTTTGAGAGACTACTAGTTTAACATTGGTCGTAATTTGTTTAAATGAGTATACCAAACCGGTAGTTCCATCGCCTAGTTGACCATATACATTACTTCCAGTAGCCCACAGTGTATTGTCGTTTTTGAGAATCAAGGTGTGGAATACCCCGGCAGTAACAGCTTTTACATCAGTCATAATCTGTTTGGGTGTTTTGATATCAGTAGTCGTACTATCACCTAGTTGACCATATACATTAGCTCCGGTACCCCATAGTGTGTTGTCATTTTTAAGGATTAGTGTGTGAAACGCTCCGACAGCTACCGATTTAATGTCAGTTGCTACTTGTTTGGGCGTTGTTGCATTGGTGGTAGTACCATCACCTAGTTGACCAACATAATTATAGCCCACACCCCACAAAGTGTTGTCATTTTTCAGAATCATGGTGTGGAGTGATCCAGTTGCAACAGCCTTAACATTGGTCATAATCTGTTTAGGCGTTTCTATATTGGTAGTTGTGCCATCCCCCAACTGTCCGTCATTATTGTTGCCAGCTGCCCATAATGTGTCATTTCTCATAAAAAAGGAGTTGTTGGAACTGGCTACAACAGAGGTTTTTATCTCTGGTTTTGGGTCTTTGGAGTCTTTGCAGGATGAAGCAAAAAGAAGTAGGGAAAGAGAGAGGATTGAGTAAATGGTTGACTTCATAGATGTTGTTTTGAGAAAAAACAGTATTGCTACAGCAAAGAAATCAATTGAAAATCATGTTTGCAAGTAAATGCTGAAGTGTCACTGCGGTTACCTGGTCAATATGAAAAGCTGTATGTCTGTAAGAGGAAGCTCACATAGATAGGAATTGTTCTTTTCTACATATGTGGGAGATTCTCATTATTCGTCAGCTAACAATCAGACTCCTATTCCTCTCGAGATTTGTCTTTCCATAAAATTATAATTCTATAAAAAGTGTAATATTATAGCAGTTTATTACTAGATTCGTTGCAAGTATTTTTCTGTTGACAAACTATTTTCGGACATAGAAATATGTTTCAGGAATGCCTTTTGATGCCAGGCACTGTAAATGTTTAATTGGTAAGAATTACTTCAGGAACCGATGATCTACTATGAACGCAAAACAATGGCCTGTTACTCTTCTTATTACACTTCCTTTTTTATTCATCACCTGTAACCGAAATGTGACTCCCTCCATGCAAGTGCAGGCGGAACAAGGATTTGATACCCCCTATACTGTAAAGTCAGATCCATCACCATTGCCACTGACACCCGAACAAACCTTGGCCTCGTTTCGACTACCCAAAGGATATCATATGGAACTGGTAGCCAGCGAACCCATGATAACCGAACCGGTAGCCATTGCCTGGGATGGCAACGAACGAATGTATGTGGCTCAGATGGAGACCTATATGCAAACAGTAGACACCACCGGAGAGCACGAGCCTCACAGCAGAATTATGCTCCTGGAAGATACAAACAACGATGGACGGATGGACAAAAGCTCTGTGTTTATAGACAAGCTGATGCTGCCCCGTATGATCTTGTGTGTAGGTTCGGAACTACTGGTCAACGAAACAGATACCTATGATATATATGCTTACAAAGACACCAATGGAGATGGTGTGGCAGACCAGAAAAGACGGGTCTATCATATCAATAAAAGAGCCCCAGGCAATCTGGAGCACCAGCGCAGCGGACTGGACTGGAATCTCGACAACTGGATTTATGTAACAGTAGATCCGGTACGTTTTCGGTATAAAAATGGAATGCTGGAAGCAGATACATTGGCAAGTGGCTCGAACGGACAATGGGGACTGACACACGATAACTTTGGACGGCTGTTTTTTAGTAGAGCAGGCGGGGAAAATGCTGGTTCCGGATTTCAGATCAACCCTGCATATGGTCAACTCGAGTTCAGGGATGCCTATATCGACTCTACCTTTGGGTCGGTATGGCCTATTATTAAAACACCTGATATACAGGGCGGACTAAAACGTATTCGTCCCGATACTACCCTGAATCATTTTACAGCAGGAAACGGACAGTCTATTTTTAGAGGAGACCGGTTGCCTAAAACATTGGTAGGTGACTACCTCATCAATGAACCCGTAGCCCGCATTATTCGGCGTGCTAAGGTCATCAACAAGGCTGGTAAAACAACGCTGGAAAATGCCTATGACAAACAGGAGTTTATCGCCTCTACAGATATGAACTTTCGTCCTGTGAATACCTACACCGGACCTGATGGTTGTTTATATATTGTAGACATGTACAGAGGGATTATTCAGGAAGGAACCTGGACAGCTAAGGGAAGCTACCTGCGTCCACAGATTCAGCGTCTGGGGCTGGATAAAAACATTCAGCGAGGACGTATCTACAGGCTGGTATATGATGGCCTTTCAAGAGGTCCCAAACCAAAAATGCTTAGTGAGCCCGGAAGCAAGCTGGTGGCCTATCTGGATCATCCCAATGGCTGGTGGAGAGACAATGCCCAGAAAGAACTGGTAGTGCGACAAGATAAGTCTGTGATACCGGTATTGAAACAGATCATAAAAGGAGAGACAACAGCCTTAGGCCATAAGCCTTCCGCCTTGGGACGCCTGCATGCCTTGTGGACGCTGGAAGGAGTAGATGCGCTGGATAAAGATATCATCCTCACAGCCATGAAGGATGACGATGAGCAGGTACGGCGGGCTGCTGTCTGGGTAAGCGAACCCTGGCTAGTAGCCAATGATGCAGATATGCTGACCCAACTAAAATCCATGAAAGACGATACCAGCTATGACGTACGGGTGCAGTTGTTGTTGTCGCTTCATAAAAGTCAGTCGCCAAAGGCTACCGAACTGGTAACTGCTATTCTGGAGGCAAATACAGGCAATGAAATGCTGAAAAGTACAAAGCTAGCCATCGAAAGAAATGACGATGTAAAAAAATATGGTATTAAACTGGGTAGCCTCAATGAAACAAATCGAAAGATGATTATGGAAGGCGCTATGATTTTTCAATCTCTTTGTTCAACTTGCCACGGCCCCGAAGGACAGGGACTTCCTAGTCAGGTGGCACCTCCATTGGCAGGCTTCTCTCAACGATTGATGACCAACAAGGATGCCATGATTAAAATCCTATTACATGGATTAACCGGACCTATTGAGGATAAAACCTATCCCGATATGATGCCACCCATGGGGGCGAATGAGGATGAATGGATAGCGTCTGTATTGAGTTATGTGCGATATGATTTAGGTCGCCCCAACAGAGGAGGAGTGTCACCAGAAGAACTGTCCCGTATTTTGGTAAAGCCTGAAGATGTAAAAAATATGAGACAACATACGGCAGGAAGAGACAAGGCCTGGACGTGGGCAGAACTGACGCCTGCATCCAAATCACCCAATTGATTGTAAAAAAGACTAAACACTATCTTAACAATTATACCTGTTGCTATGTCCCTTACCAATCTATTTAACCGCAGAAACTTTCTGAAAAAAGCCACTGCCGGAACTGCACTTTCCTTATCCATTCCACAAATTGTATCAGCTGCCTTTGCTGCTGAAAAAGTTGGCAAAATTACTTTACAAAAAGACGATGTTATTCTTTTTCAAGGTGATTCTATTACCGATGCTGGCAGAAAACGTGAAGTGTTAGAGGCAAACAACACTGGTGCTTTGGGCTCTGGATATGCCTTCATGGCCGCTTCAGATTTATTGTTACAACATGCAGACAAAACCCTGAAAATCTATAACAAAGGTATTAGCGGAAACAAAGTATATCAGCTTGCCGAACGTTGGGATGCCGATTGCCTGGATCTGAAACCCAATGTACTCAGTATATTGATTGGTGTAAATGACTTCTGGCATACCCTAACCCATAACTACACAGGCACAGTCCAAACCTACCAGGCCGATCTGAAAACACTGCTGGATCGCACCAAACAAAAGTATCCGACTATTAAACTCGTCATTGGAGAGCCTTTTGCCGTAACAGGCATTAAGGCGGTAGACGAGAAGTGGTATCCTGCTTTTAACGACTACCGCAAGGCATCCCGTGAGATAGCAGACAGCTACGGTGCTGTATATATTCCCTACCAGACGGTATTTGACAAAGCCCAAAAAGCAGCCCCCGGCGTCTACTGGACCTACGACGGCGTACACCCCAGCATTGCCGGTGCCCGCCTGATGGCCCAAGCCTGGCTGGAAGCTGTGAAAGGATGATGGATTAGATTACAAGAATGCGAAATAAATACTACCAGCACGAGAGAAATCTCGTGCTTTTTTGATAATACTAAGAGCAAGGCTAAATTGCTGACAAGTGTCTAGAAAAGTTTCTTTCTCGTTTGTCCTTCTACTTCTAATCAATTTTTATTTTGCGTTGAACTATACAAAAGAGAGAATATGATTGGAGTTCCAGTTAAAAACAAAAATAACCTGAACGCCAGTCAAAATAATTTTTAACCTAAACTCTGGTTACTCACAGATTTCAACCTGTATAGAGGTTGTTTGTTGTCTTTAATCACAGATTGGCACGGATTTTAAGATTTTTATGCACTCTATCTGCGTCATTCGCCTCCTGCTTACATTTATCAGACTCATACCCTGATTCTCAACTCCTCTCCCTGTCCTTCTGAAAGAATCTCTTGACAAATAGAGTGATCTGTGGATTCTGAGCGAAAAAATACACTCTATTCGAACAGGCCGCCGGTCTTGTCACGGGTTCCTTTCAGGAAGACAGGGAGAGTGTTTTTCTTTATTTTTTAGGGAGATTTGTTTCTGTACGAATAGCAGTTATGGCCAATCGGATTTTCTCTATCCCTTTCAGGATGTCCTCCTCGTAAGTGGTCTGAGCTGAAAAAACGTCTATACCGCCATTCTCTTCATAGTTCTTAGCTTCTTTAAGACTTTCGGTAATCGCCTGCGTATTTGTAACCACTTGTTCAAGGTCTGTGAGGATATCTATAGACTTTAGCGATTCTTGTTTATGTTTCCATACCTGAAGTTCTTCCAAAAGTTTCTCTTTATTTGACTTATTAGCCTCCAGAATCTGTTCCAGTATCTTTTTTTCGTTTTTTCCTTCGTATGTAATCAATTCTCTCAGAACGTTGTCCTTAATCTTCGGATACTGACTGAGTAACGTCTTTAGTTTGTCTTTTTGCGAAATAGTAGAACTGTCTTTGATCCACATTCCGGTGTATTCTGAAAGTTGTTGGGTAAAGGTAAGTACCTCTTCAAACGGAATTTTTGAGACAGGTTTCTGACTGCTTGCCGTCTGGTTACATGAACTAAAACAAGCAATAACGGCAAAAAGGAATACAAGACATGATTTCATAAACAATACTGGAAGGAATAGTTATTCACATAGATAGAAAGGATGTTATACATTAATCTGTTACCTGAGGTGGTATGCATCCCTAATTTATGCTTCTGAATAAAAACAGATTGTATTAGCTTACTAAACATATTCAGCTAGTATGTAGGAAAGAAAGTTAATGTTGGTGAATCAGGTGTTTTGTTACTGGAAACAGAAGAAATATGTATGAACGAGAATGCTTCATGAGTTTAGGATAGTCAGAGACGCCATCAGGAAGAAAGGCAATAGCTCCACTACACAGAAAGCGAATTCAATTAAAATAGAACGTTCTTTTATTTTTTTGAACAACGTATAAATCACCATAGAATACAACCCATAGAAAAACATACATACAAAGGTGCCTATCACCAATAGGGCAAAAAAGTCTGAACCTATAGGATCATAAAAGGTGGCCTTTGCCAACCAGCTAAAAATGACCAGATGGATAAACAGGATAAATAACATTCGAAAAAGAAGCATCTTTAAGTTGATTTTATAAATAAAAAAGTGGTTCAGACAAAACTACCTGAACCACTTTTTTATTCTGCTTTGGATTTATTTTACAATCAGCTTCCGGGTCGCATTGCCTTTGTCTGTTTTGAAGACAACCAGGTAAATCCCTGTTCCTGTATCTGAAAGGTCTACTTCTTTTCTGGCAGTAACCTTCGATACTGTTTGTGAACTGATTTGTTGCCCCAGGTGATTATATATTTCAATGGCCTGAATCTGAACACCAGTTTTAGAGAAGTCAATTGTAAACCTACCCTCTGTTGGGTTCGGAGAGATTACAATCGGACGGCTCCACTGAGGTTGTTCACTAGCGGTAGGCTTCATTACAAAATCAGTCTCACTGGTGGCAGTTCCACCTGGTGTAGTTACACTTACCTTACCTGCCGTTACGCCTTGTGGTACAGTCACGATCAGTTGCATTTCATTAGCGGAAACAACTGTGGCTGTTATACCATTGATCTTTACAGTATTATCTGTGATAACAGCCTGGTAGTTGGTACCTGTAACGGTTAGTTGTTCACCCACCTGTGCTTGTTCAGGAGTAAAGTTGCTGATAGTAGGGATCAAAAAGAGCAATCCTTTTTCGTTTAATTTGTTCTCTTCAGCAATGATGGGAGGAATATCGTACAACACATTGGTCGTAGTGTTAGTGCGTACCGGATCATTGTAATCAAAGAATATATCGGCAAAATTTTCGATACGGGCTTTTTCTGACAAGCCAGTTTTTGGCTTGATCAAGAACTGAATAAACCCATTGCTACCTGCCTGATCACGGGTACTATCCGGCAGATTGATGTCATTGAACGTCCAAGTTAATACAGGATGGCCTTTTCCACTAACTTTCAGTGTGTAAGCATGTGAAACACTTCCCATTCGGAGAGTTGATATATCCAGATTTTCAGACAGTGTATCAACTATCACAACATTGTAAGCATAATCAGTACCTGTGTTCTGGAAGCGGACTACATATTTCAATTCGGATGTTGTTGGTGTATAATGTTCAGATGTAATACCGGACGGACTAACTTGTTTATCATTAGGATCATAAGAGTCTACAATAATCTGACAATCTGTATTAACCTCGGCTTCAGAGTCATCTTGAGGCAATGCATTAACAAATCCTGTACTAATAATATCACTTACAGATGCTATACATCCTTCAATCGTAAGGTTAGTTTGATATTTCTGTGGATGACCTGGCCTCTGATCTGCTTCCAGACGGATTGTTTTGCCATTAGCAGGAATTTTCAATACCAAACTATCACCTTGGGCTAGTCTATAATTTCGGTAAAAAGAGAGCTGAGTATTAAGCAGAATACGAAACTGAGCACTATCAGTCATTGACTGCCCCATATTTTTAATAACTAATTGTACTCGACCATTTTCTATACATTTTCCTCTAAGAGATATATCAGAGTTATCCCAATTTGAATTTTCAGATAATGTATAACTATTGGCAGGAATAATCCAGGTTTTGGTACAAGCTGTTAACCCACGCGCTTTAGCTACACATGCTACTGAATCTATGATGGTAATTACTCCAGTTTGATTGGCTGATAATGTACCTATAGTAAAAACATAATTAGAGTCAGTATCAATTGTATAAGGAGCATTGGCAGACTTAAGAGAAATATATAATGGCATCTTTACAAACACTTTTACATTATGCGCATCTGCATATCCTGTATTGGAATAGCGAATAAGAGTTGTATTAGTGGAGCACCTACGTCTACGGTTAGAACTTACAGTTATATCAAGATAAGGAATTTTGATAGCGGTGTTGGCAAAGTTAATATCAAATATTTGTTCTCTTTCCTTGATAAGTGTAACAGTTGTAGAAGCATTATTTGTCTGACAAACAGGTTGTAATAAAATGTTATTTGTTTTAAGTGCTTGATTAACAGTGTAACTGCCAATAGGGACTTTTATCCAATAGTTTCCTCCACTGTCTGTTTTTCCATAATAATTACCTGGTTCAGTTTTCAGTATGATATCTGAAATAGGCTTGTCTGATCCGTCAAATTTACAATTCTGGTTTTCATCTGCATATACTATTCCATGAATAAACGCATCATGATCTTTTGTATAGACCATTACACCAAGCAGAGAATTACTCAAATAGACATCACCAGTTTTATCGATATGAATATATTCAGGTTTTATAGACGGTATAAATTTCATCAAAAATTTCCCATCAGCATTCAGTTTAATAATATGTTGATAATCTTTTTCTGCAACCCAAATGTTATCTTCACTATCTACTGTAATATCTTTATTAGATGCAAATGTAGTGTTTGCAGATCCATAGGAGCTTATTTTTAATAAAAAATTGCCATCCCTATCAAATTTCAGGATGTCAGTGCTTCCTCTTTCAAGTACCAAAACGTTATCCTTACGATCTGTAGTAATATCCGTAGGTCGATAGAATTTTTGATTATTGTTCCCATAAGATATTCTCCTTAGTAAGAAATTGCCATTTTTGTCAAATTTTTGGATAGCATTTTCATCTGCTACCCAGATATTATTATGTTGATCCAAGCTAATAGAATGTGGATATGAAAGTTGACCATTGTTTTGACCTATTGATCCAAAAGAGAATAAAAAATTACCATTCTTGTCAAACTTTTTTATGAGAGAGTTCGGTGAATCGATAACCCATATATTATCCTCTCTATCTATTGTAATACCTTCAGGATTTTGAAATTGATCATTGTCAGATCCATAAGACCCTACTTTCAATAAAAGACTACCATCCTTATCAAATTTCAGGAGTGTAGAGTTTCCTGTATCAACTATCCATGTATTGCCTTGACTGTCAGAAGTTAATCGTTTTGGAAAATTAAGTGGAGTGTTCTCTTCTTTTGAATAAGGAAATCCAGAAAGGAAATTTCCATTAGAGTCAAATCTTTGGATACGGCTCTTAGCAGACGAAAATTGTGCATCTTGAATCCAGATCACTCCTTGGTTATCTATCGTGAGC
Organism: Xanthocytophaga flava; assembly: GCF_030068545.1. Taxonomy (NCBI): domain Bacteria; kingdom Pseudomonadati; phylum Bacteroidota; class Cytophagia; order Cytophagales; family Rhodocytophagaceae; genus Xanthocytophaga; species Xanthocytophaga flava. The sequence continues at coordinate 113,492 of NZ_JASJOR010000009.1, forward strand.
ATATTTGGATTTGCTAACTTTCCATATGAATAGCCAAATGTTCCGAAGACTTGTATGAAGTTTCCTTTTTTGTCAATTTTTTGAATACGATTATTTCTATAATCGGAGATCAGAATATTGCCTTGTTTATCACAAACAATATCACGTGGATAATTAAATTGGCCCTTACCAGAGCCTTCCATTCCAAAAGCACCTAAGAAAGCACCTGTAGAGTTGAATTTTTGAATACGGTAGTTACCACCATCAGCTACCCATATATTGTCTTCATTATCAGCAACCAATGCTAATGGAGTTTTAAACTCTCCTTTACTAATACCATAACTTCCAAATCTTAACAATAGAAGGCCGTTTTTATCAAATTTGCGAACACAATAATCATTCTGATCTATTACCCAGATATTTTCCTGACTATCTATACTAATACCTTGAGATGAAGCAGACCCACCTACCTCATCTACAAAAAATCTTAATAATAAATTACCTTTTGGATCGTATTTTGCAATTCTCCCCCCATATCCTTCGGAGACCCACAGATTTCCATTTTTGTCCGCTGTAATATAATTTTCATGTCTGGCAGAAGGCATAGCATAATTACCAATAAATGATATAAAGTTGCCCATTGAATCTAATTTTACGACAGCACGATCATCATTAACCACATAAACATTTCCTTTAGTATCAATAGTAATATCTCTAGCCTTATAGATTAAAACTTGTCCAATATTTGTTTTAAACGTATATTCTTGGGCCCATAAGTACGGAGATAAGAAAAAAAACAAAATTAATAATAAAATAATCTGTAGAGTTTTTTGCATAGAGTGATATAGAAAGTATAGATGCAAAAATATAGGATCATTTCTAATTGTACTTTCTTAGGATAACCGCTTTTCTTACATGTTAGTGTTCTTTAATTAGAAAAATTACTTAATTAATATTGGTAGTCAGATAAACTATCTTTTGGAAGAATGTTCTTTCAACCTATGATTGTATCTGGGTTCTATTCAATAAGTTATATAACCATTACTCTTTAAGAGAAGCAGTTCCAAAAGAAGATAAAAAGGGCTCGAAATAAATAGAGTATTTAATAGAAAAACAACTCGTACTGATTTACCTTTTTATCTATAAAAATGGCTACAATAAATAGAAACATTACAACAATATGACTCATTATACAGTCCAGTAAACTGAAAAAGAAAAGGCACTGTGGTTATTGCTTTCCGGCCAAATGGAGACTGTTTAGGTGGGACTAGCAATTGCTGAGTCACTAAAGATTGATCTGGAAGAGTTTAAACGGGATATTGAAGTTATCTTCAATTGGTTATCTACAGAGCAAGATTTATCTTTTGAGCAAAAGATATTTCATGTGAATTCTCAGAGAAATATAACTATATCAGATTGTAGCATGACTGTAGTACCTCCTCAGATACACTATCTGAAGAATCTTCAAATCTTTCAGTTACAATTTACCCAAGTGTTTACTATTCCCAGTGAAATAGGGATATTAACACAACTACAGCGTTTGTCTCTGGATAATAACCAATTAGTTTCCATTCCTGTTGAAATAGGGTATCTGTTCCATTTGAGTAAGGTCGATTGCCGTAATAACCGATTGCGTTTTATTCCTATAGAACTTGGATATTGTCGCAATATTAATACCCTGAATGTAGCAAGTAATTAGTTACATTCGCTTCCTACTTCAGTAGGTAATCTTAAAAAGCTCAGAAATTTGGACCTGGATACAAATTTGTTGCAATCTATTCCTTCTGAGATTGGAAATTGTATTGAACTTCATTACCTGAGAGCAAGTAACAATCAGCTTTCTGTGCTTCCTTCTGAAATTGGCAATCTGGTGGGTCTAAACTTTTTGTATTTGGGGAATAATCAATTACAGTCACTGCCTTCTGAAATACGTTTTCTACAGGATTTAGAGAAGTTATCTTTAAAAAATAATCCCATTTCAGAGGCCGAGCAACAAAAGATTCGGGCCTGGCTACCTAATTGTCGAATCTGGTTTTAATCATCTTATCAAGAAAACACTATGGCGGAAGATCAGATTGAAAAAGAAAATGTAATGCGGCTATTGCTTTCCGGGCAGATGGAGAGCATTCAACTTGGAATAGAGATTGCCCATGCATCACAAATTGACATAGAAGATTTTAAACAAGATATTGAAATAGCCTTTGGCTTTTTCTCAAAAAGTGCCCATTATCCATTTAATAAGAAGCTGTACGGAGTTTATTTTAAGAAGGAATTAGATCTGTCTAAAGGGGATTTAACGGTGATGCCTTCTCAAATCAAATACTTCAGACATTTAGAAAAATTAAATCTGGCTCATAATAAGCTTAAAGTGCTTCCTACTGATATCAGTCAATTCAAAGGCTTGACACATTTGGAACTTTCATATAACCAGCTAACATCATTGCCTGCTGAAATCGGAGAACTTTCTCAGTTAATGGAATTAAAAGTAAGCCATAATCAATTAGTGAAGCTGCCTTTGGAAATAGGAAAGCTTCATGGTCTTGAATCCTTATTTCTTGATCATAATGATCTTGAGTCTTTGCCAGATGAAATTCTGAATCTAAGCCGATTGTCCACTTTGCTCATTTCTGATAACAAACTGCAATCTTTACCTACTCAAGTGAAAAGTCTTTCTAAGCTACTTTTCCTGATTTTGGTAAATAATTCGTTTTCCGTAGAAGAAAAAGAACGAATCAGGGAGGAGCTACCCAAGTGCCAGGTACTATTCGAATTATGTAGAGCAAAGGCTATAAAATGAATCGATCTGCTTATAAGACTACACAATAAAATTCTTTGATATTCTTATTTTTGTGATATGATCACAAAGGAAACTAAAACACCCGAAAATAGTGCCCAAATCCAGTCTCCGGTCAGGCATTTTAATGTGTATTCGATAGAGAGGTCAAAGGGAAAAACGATACCCTATAGTCGGCGGGACTTTTATAAAGTAACCTTGCTTACCAATCACTGTATATTACATTATGCCAGCAGAAGCATTGAGATTACTCAACCTGCCCTGATCTTTTCCAATCCGCTTGTGCCCTATGCATTTGAACATATCTCTGAAGTAAAGGAAGGCTACTTCTGTATCTTTACCGAAGAGTTTCTGAAATCCGGTGATCGGATGGATAATGTACGCGAAGTACCTATGTTTAAAATAGGAGGAACGCCTGTGTTTTTTCTGAATGATAAACAGGTTTTGTATGTGGAAAGTCTTTTTCAGCGAATGCTGGAAGAGATTGAGACAGAGTATGTTTACAAATACGATCTTTTACGCAATCATGTGAATCTGCTGATTCATGAAGCGCTGAAAATGCAGCCTGAAATTTCTGCCTTCATACATCAGAATGCCGCATCCCGAATAGCCAGTCTTTTTCTGGAACTTCTGGAACGGCAGTTTCCGATAGACTCTCCAGGACAAGTGTTAAAGTTGCGCAATGCCAGTGATTATGCTGTCAACTTATCTGTACATGTGAACCATCTCAACTATGCTGTGCGTGAAATAACGGGTAAGCCTACTACAGTACATATTACCAATCGGATCGTTAATGAAGCGAAAGCTTTGCTTCTGCATACCGATTGGAGTATTTCCGAGATTGCTTATAGCCTGGGGTTTCAATATCCTACCTATTTTAATAACTTTTTCAAAAAGAAGACTGGTGCAACTCCACTTTCCCTGCGAAAGTAATTGTTTGAAAAGTATACTTTTTCCTTTGAAAATCGTTAGTCTGCTCTATTGACCTGCTTATACCTTTGTGCAGGCTGTTTTCGTGAAATAAATTGATCAGAAGCAGTAATTTTATCACACAAACCAATAGATACATATGAAGTACAAAATGCTAGGTAATACCGGACTTCTGGTTTCGGATCTTTGTTTAGGTACAATGACTTTTGGTGGAAAAGGATTCTGGAATGTGATTGGACAATTGGATCAGGGAATGGTAAATGATTTAGTCAAACAATCGGTAGAGGCTGGTATCAACTTTATTGATACGGCCAATGTCTACTCCGAAGGAGTATCCGAAGAGATGACAGGAAAGGCTATTCGGGAACTGGGCCTGAATAGAGAGGAATTAGTGATTGCTACAAAGGTGAGAGGCAAGATGGGGAGCTTGCCCAATCAGATTGGCCTTACTCGTAAACATATCATGGAACAGGTAGAAGCAAGTTTGAAACGGCTTAATGTGGACTATATAGATCTGTATCAGATTCATTCCTATGATCCGATGACACCTTTAGAAGAAACACTTCGGGCACTGGATTCACTTGTGCAAAGTGGCAAAGTGCGCTATATCGGATGCAGCAATGTAGCTGCCTGGCAACTAATGAAGGCTCTTTCTATCTCTGAGTACAAAGGACTTGCAAAGTTTGTGTCCCTACAAGCCTATTACACCATTGCCGGGCGTGATCTGGAACGGGAGATTGTGCCATTGCTGCAGGATCAGAAGGTAGGCTTAATGGTATGGAGTCCATTAGCAGGAGGACTGTTGAGTGGCAAATATGGTCGTACTATAGAAGGTGCAGAAGGCTCACGTCGGTCAACATTCGACTTTCCACCTGTTAATAAAGACAAAGCTTATGACATACTGGATATTCTACATCCTATGTCGAAAGAGAAAGGAGTATCTGTAGCACAACTTAGCCTGGCATGGTTGCTACATCAGCCAGTAGTCACTTCTGTGATTATAGGTGCAAAGACACTGGATCAACTGAATGACAATATTGCCTCTGGTAATGTACAGTTTAGTGCTGAGGAATTGCAGAAACTGGACGAAGTAAGTAGGCTGTCCCCTGAATACCCTGGCTGGATGCTAGACCGAACAGGCGCAGACCGGAAGATATAAGGATAACTTAAGATTAATATGTATTAAAATTAAAATAAAACCGGAACGTTTATATCCAACGTTCCGGTTTTTCTATATGTGACTATGTGAGTAAGTACTATCCCATATTGTGATATACGTTCTGTACATCATCATCTTCTTCCAGCTTTTCGATCAGTTTTTCAACATCTGCTACCTGCTCTTCTGTGAGTTGCTTGGTATCATTCGGAATACGTTCAAAGTCCGCACCTTTGAGTTCATATCCTTTTTCTTCGAGGTGTTTTTGTAACGCACCAAAAGCAGTAAATTCACCATAGACGTTAATAAGACCTGCTTCTTCGTCAAGAAATATTTCATCTGCACCGAAGTCAATCAGTTCCAGTTCCAGTTCTTCAATGTCGATTTTAGGGTCAGCTGTGATTTTGAAGATACTTTTACGTTCAAAGATAAAGTCCAGCATGCCCGATGTGCCCAGACTACCACCAGTTTTGTTAAAGTAACTGCGAACGTTAGCTACGGTACGTGTAGGGTTGTCTGTAGTACATTCTACCAGAATGGCTACACCATGTGGCGCATATCCTTCATAAACCATCTCCTTGTAGTCTGCCTCATCTTTTGAAGAAGCCCGTTTGATCGCTCTTTCTACATTGTCTTTCGGCATGTTTACGGCTTTTGCATTCTGCATAATAGCCCGTAACCGTGAGTTGGTTGTAGGATCTGCACCACCGGATTTTACAGCCATAACAATGTCTTTTCCAATTCTGGTAAAAGTTTTAGCCATCATGCCCCAGCGTTTCATTTTGCGGGCTTTACGGAATTCAAATGCGCGTCCCATGAATCTATATATGAATAAATGATTGTATAAATGAGAAAAGTGCTGCAAAGGTAGAAATTTTTGAAGTTGTCTGAAATAATTTTTAAAGAAGCGAAAAGAGCAGAGATGCCCTTATGCTAAAAGAATAGATCTTATGTATAGGTAACAAACTAGAGATTACCTTTTTTATGTAATAAATCTGAGACTTTGTCGCAATTTTAATTCTGGATACTTAGGTGGAAAATCATCTAAATGAGGTGGGTGGAAGTAGTTATTTCTCTTTGTGTCAATGCTTTAGAAGTGATTTCAGGGAGTGTGGTTTCAAAGTAGAAAAACATTTACCAATACTATATGCCCTGTAAAGTCATCCCGTTGTTTGCCTACTTCAATGGCGTAAATTCACTATTTTAAATTTTTATCTGCTCAATATTTCATTTCGTCGAAGGAATAGGGAGGTTTGGTCGATTACTTTTTCTCAGTAGGGCGCATACAGTGATGACAGAAGAACAGTTTAACACAACTAATAAGATAAGATCTATGCGTTTTACAACTTTACTCACAACCAGCCTCATTTTTTTAGCTGGTTATGGAGCATTTGCTCAGGGAACCGCTTCGTCGGCAACCAATGAGTCAGCAGATGCAATGTCTGGTAAAAAGACTGAAACTAAAAAAGGAAAAAAGGAGGTGAAACCTTATGTTTCCCCGTACTATTCCTATGATGATGACAAGGACGGTGTACCTAACTATCGGGATAAATGTCCTCATACACCCATAGGAGAGAAAGTAACTCCTTTTGGCTGTCCTCCGGATACTGACTTTGATGGAGTATATGACTATGAAGATAATTGTGATACGATTCCCGGACCTAAAGAAAATCATGGTTGTCCATGGGGTGACCGTGATAATGATAAAGTAACTGACAACGTGGATAAATGTCCGGACGTACCTGGAGATCCTCATAACCTGGGTTGTCCGATTGTGAAGAAAGATAAGGATGGTGACGGTATCTATGACGCAGATGATGTATGTCCGGATGTACCAGGCATTATTGCTAATCATGGTTGTCCTGAAATCAAGAAAGAGGAAAAAGAAGCCTTAAAACGTGCATTTGACAATCTGTTGTTTGAGACAAACAAAGATGTAATCAAACCTTCTTCTTTCGCTACTTTGAATGAACTGGCTGGCATCATGCAGCAGAATCCTAATTCTCTTCTACACCTGGAAGGACATACAGACAACGTAGGTGAAGATGAAGCAAACCTGGATCTATCACGTCGTCGTGCAGAATCGGTGAAACGATATCTATCTGAAAAAGGTATTGATGCTGCCCGGATTACAACTGATGGTTTTGGTGAAGCTCGTCCAAAAGATACGAACGATACAGATGCAGGTCGTGCGAAAAACCGTCGTGTAGAAATGATTTACCATTATTAAAATTAATCAAGACGTTAGTCTATAAAACAAAAAGTCCTTTCTGGAAACAGAAAGGACTTTTTGTTTTATACTATGTTATACGAACAAATGATTTGTAATATGGAACAGTATTTTAACGTAGAAGGACTCGTAGAAAAAGGAACACATACAGCAATCCTACAAAGCCGAGGTAGAAATACTTCACATAGCGAAATCGCAGATATAAACCCGCTGCTGCAATACTAAGGGCTATGGAAATAGCCACAAACAAAGGTACCTGTAAAAGACGATAGGTCAGAATACCTATTGCCATACCTGCAATAGGGCCACTTACCAGTCGTTTAACTAATCGGACAAATTTCTTGCGACGGTGTTTTATACGATACTTGTCATACTTCTTCCAGGCATTCTTATGCCAGATATAACACGTGCCATCAATCACAGTTAATTGTTTCGCATCGTGTGAGTCGGATGGTATGTTGGAAGTGTTCATTAATTTAATGTTAACTAATGATCAATTTGATTAACATTAAATTAATATAAAAAATGATACCATTCAAGTATTACTTTTAAATAACCGCAGATGAGTCCTGCAGGATAGTTTTGTTTTTCTGGGTGAAATCTATTCTTTTGTAGTTGAGAAGCTATTTTACACTCACTTTATCCAACCTAGGCTTTCTTACCTATACAATGCAGGAAGAACTCAAAAACAAAATGCTGGAAGAATACCGTTATCAAACCCGATGCCTGGTAGCTCTTGATTCTATTATTTTCGGGTTTGATGGTGATGAACTTAAATTATTACTGGTCCGTCGTGGGGTTGAAGCCAATAGGGAAACATGGTCGTTGATGGGAGGGTGGTTACAACCTGGAGAAGGATTGGGACAGGCAGCTTCCCGAATTTTGTATGAGTTAACTAATCTGACTAATATCTATCTGGAACAGTTATATAGCTTTGGTGATCCACAACGTGACCCAGTAGAGCGAACTGTTTCAATAGCGTATTTTGCTCTAATCAATGTGGCTGACTATGAACAGAAAATATCCCACACTTATGATGCGCACTGGTTCTCTCTCAATCAACTCGATGGCTTGGATTTACTCTTTGACCACAAAGCTATGATTGAACTGGCTATTGAGAAACTACGGTATAAGGCATCCCAGCATCCTATTGGATTTGAATTGTTGCCTGAAAAATTTACCATTCCGCAACTTCAAAAGCTATACGAAGCGATCTTCGCTACCTCATTTGACAAACGAAACTTTAGCCGAAAGATACTTTCTACCAGTTTGCTTGTAAAGCTGAAAGAGAAACAGAAAGGATATTCCAAAAAGGGAGCCTTCTTGTATAGTGTAGATACTGAAAAGTATCAGAAACAGTTTAATTCATTTCTTAATTTTATTCCCAACAGCTTTATTTAGTATATCTAAAAACTACTATCAGTATAGTAGTCCCTATACAGACAAGCTTATTTCTTTTGTGGCAGATTCATTGGAAATTCTTTATCAGGACGAGTGGTTAGTGGCTGTAAATAAACCTGCGGGCATGCTGGTTCATAAAAGTGAGATGGATAAGTATGAATTGGTTAATGCACAACAGGTGCTTCGCAAGCAGTTAAAAAAACGTATTTATTTATTGCACAGATTGGATAAACCTACCTCAGGGGTGCTGTTATTTGCTCTGAACAGAGATACTGCCCGTGAGATGAGTAAAGCTATTGAAGACAAACAGACAATCAAGACCTATCTGGTGGTGGTAAGAGGATATACAGCAGAAGAGGAAGTCATAGATTATCCCTTAACCAAAATGTGGGATAAGATGACTGACCAGCAAGCTGTGAAAGATGCTCCTGCACAAAGTGCCATTACAGAATACAAACGGTTGGCAACAGTGGAACTGCCCTTTCAGGTTGCCAAACACCCGACCACACGTTATTCGCTGATTCAGGTGAGACCATTAACCGGACGAAACCGACAAATCCGGCGGCATATGAAACATATCTTTCATCATGTAGTAGGAGATACAACCCATGGAGATGGGAAACACAATGTTTTTTTTCGCCAGCAGTTTGATTGCCATCGTCTCTTATTGCATGCTGTAAAAATGGAATTTGTCCATCCGGTAACAGGGCAGTCACTAGCCATTACTGCACCTTTGGATGCCTCATTTTCAGACGTTGTTACAAAGCTTGGCTGGACGACCGCATTAGAAAATATCTTACCAGAGTAAAAGCATTTTCATTCGGTATATTTTCCATTGTACAGTTTTGCTTATCTGTTAGTTGAGCATAGTGTAGTTTAAAACAGTTTGATGCGTTGAGTTCAACGTATGCAACCTATTGAAGAGCTTCTCTGGTTTGTTTGGGCAAAAACAATTTTGCCTGGAGTTTACTGCAAATTTGCTAATGTGTTGAATACACCGCAAAAAAGTTTTTGCATAGAATAAACCGCAAGTTTTGTATTTGATTACAATTCACCGCAAAAAAATTAATGCGCATAGTTCGGGTAAAATACTTATTCGCCTGTAACTATGCGCACTGTAAAGTTATGACAGTACTGTACTTTTATTCTTCTTCTGTATTTGTCATAGCAGCCCATAGCTCATATGCTCCTTTTACTACAATAGCATTAGGAGAGTCGGCAGAGGTCATCGATTTGATTTCACTATAGGATAGTTCGGTATTGCCAGTCTGGATTTCCTTGCGTTCAAAGTATACGCCTTCTTGGGTCCTTTTCTTCAATATAAAGATATACTTTTTCTCTCCTGACAAAATCACTGACTCTTCAGGTAAGGTAGGAACTGCCAATGCACTGGTTTCCAGCCAGCCGGAAAGATAAGTGCCCGGGAATAAATTGTCGTCTTCCTGGTCCAGATGGCAGTGTACACCAATGCTTCGATCTTCAGCAATCTCTTTTCGGATCAGATAAACAGTAGCTGTTCGTTCTTTTGTCTCATTGGCCAGTACAAACCGTACTTTCTGCCCAATCTTGATACTGGGAATGTCTTTCTCGAAAATAGTTAGTTCGGCATGAAGATGTTCAGGGTCAACAATTTTAAACAGAACATCTGTAGCATTGATATAAGCCCCCAAATTACCATGAACCTGTGTGACAAAGCCATTGATAGGAGAGTGTAACGAGATAGTACTTTGAATAGGCCCTTTGCCTACATTTTCCGGATTCAAATGAATAAACCGCAGTTTGGCCTGTAATCCTTTAAAGCGAGCCAGTGTACTCTGGTATTGTGCTTTGGTCTGTTGTAGCGTTTTTAGTGCATTGACATTTTCTTTGCTTAACTCCTGCTGACGTTGGTATTCTGCTTCCTGAAACTCCAGTTGGCTCTTCGTATCCAGGTATTCCTGTTGTAGTTGTATAAAATCCAGATTCTCAATCACAGCAATGGCCTGTCCCTTTTTTACCTGCATTCCCTGCAATAGAGGAGTACTTTTTAGAAACCCTCCCATAGGTGGTGAGATGCTAACCAGATTTTGTGGAGGAACATCCAGCACACCATTAACTTTGAGTGTACCACTGATGTTACGCATGGTTATAGAGCCTAGTTGAATACCAGCGGTTTGGTATTGAAGATTTGTCAGGAAAACCACATTCTCGTCTGTACTATCCGCACTTGGTGTTTCTTTGGAAACTGGTTCGGTTTTATTACTACATCCGAAAATACAAAGCAAAAGAAAAAGACTCGCTATTTTGGTTATTCTGGTTAAGAACAAGGCGAAAGAATATATATACATAAACTATAGTGTCAGTTAGAAGGTGATTATTTTTGTCCGGCAAGGAATTCAATTTGTATAACAGCTTGATTGAAGCGGTGTAACGTTTCCAGGTATTGCATACGAATCATTAATGATCGGTTCAGACCCTGGCTATATTCGAGATAGCCTATTTCGCCAGCACGATATGCTTTTTGGGCATTTTCCAGAATGAGTTTTGCAGTAAGCAAAGCTGTTTTTTCATAGTATTCCAGACTTTTCAGATACTTGGTATATTCCTGGATTGCCTGTTGCCATTGTTGTCCAATGGCTTTCTGGTAGTATTGTACCTGAGTTTGAGCAATTTTTTCATTGAGAGAGGCTGCTTGTGTTCTTGCCCGAAACGGACGAAACCACAAGGGCAAAGAAATTCCTGCCTCTATGCCCTGGAAACGTTTACTACCATTAAAAAAACGATCCTGTCCATTAATGACCTGAGTCCCAATAAGTGACTGATTAAAATACCCAATAGTAAAATCTGGTAGTGCCAATGCTCTTTCTACACGGGTAAACTGTCTGGCTGTAATCACTTGCTGGTGATAATACAGAATAGTTGGATTTTGGAGCAATGCATTGGTATCTGCCAGTTGTATAGACAAAGTTTGTTTTTGTAGAGCCTCGTCGGTTGCTGTGATAGGTTGTGTCTGATTGAGAAGTGTCTGTAATTGGGACTGGGCAATCAGAATATCTGATTCATTTTGTGACAGTTGCAACCGGATTTCCTGTAACTGACTCTCGGCAGTGGATTGTTCAAGAAAGGTACTTTCCCCTGTACGGTAACGGACCTGAGCCGAACGTACAAACTGGCTGAATATACTATCTTGTTCCTGATACAAGCGATGCCGGGCTTTGGCTAGTACCAACAACTCGTATGTTGATTTTACCTGATGTACCAACGCATTTTGTGTCACAGCCAGTCTTCTTTCCACCGTTTGGGTTTGGGCTTCCTGGTAGTTGGCTCTCCGACTCAATAGGAGAGGGAAGGGGATGTTTTGGGTAATTGTAAAGCTATTGTCAAAGTTAACGCTGTTGTATTGGCCTCCCATCCAGTTGATGTTGGTTTTGCCAATATCGGATGCTGTACGTTGCAGCATCTTTTGTGCATCTATTTCATAAAGCCCAGACTGTACCTCCAGGTTATTTTGCAGAGCTAACTCGATAGCCTTTTCCAGACTGAGAGACATAGGAGACGTTTGTGCATTACCTGTCTGATAAACCAGAATACTGATCAAAAACATTACAAAAACAAAAGGCCAAAAACGAACAGATAGACGTACGCCTGATTTGGGCCAGTTCACTGCCAGTATTTTTCGAATGGGAGATGAACTTTCATCATCAGGTTTATCTTCAGAAGAAGAGTCATAGGTGTTGTTTGGCAGATTATGCTCTGTTATATTTGCTGACTTTTCGAAAAGCATATACAATACAGGTAATACCAACAATGTAAGCAAGGTAGAAGATACTAGTCCACCAATGACTACCGTGGCAAGAGGCTTCTGTACTTCTCCTCCAGCTCCTTGCGAAAGAGCCATCGGTAAAAATCCCAGTGAGGCAACCAGGGCAGTCATGAGTACGGGTCGAAGCCGTGTTTCTGTTCCCTGAAGAATAATATCCTGCAGTTTGGTAAGGCCATTTTGTTTTAACCGGTTAAATTCTCCCAATAAGACAATACCATTTAAAACTGCCACACCAAACAATGCAATAAATCCAATGCCTGCTGATATACTGAAAGGCATATTGCGTAACCAGAGAGCTACAATGCCGCCTATAGCTGAAAGGGGAATAGCTGTGAATATCAGAATGCTTTGCATAATGGAGCTGAAGGTGAAATAGAGCAGAATAAAGATAAGAGCCAATGCTACCGGAACCGCTACTGACAACCGTTGGCGTGCTTCCAGAAGGTTTTCAAATGTACCACCGTAGGTCACATAATAGCCTGTAGGAAGTTTAATTTCCCTTTCAATCCGATCTTGTATTTCTTGTACTATACTCTGTACATCCCGGTTACGAACATTAAAACCGACAGTAATTCGTCTTTGGGCATTGTCTCGTTGGATCTGATTCGGTCCGTTTTTTAATTCTACCGTAGCTACCTGTGATAACGGAATCTGATTGCCAGCTGGAGTGGAAATATACAGGTTTGTTACATCTTCTATAGATTGCCGTTTGCCTTGTTCCAGACGTACCATAAGGTCAAATCTACGTTCTCCTTCAAAGACTAATCCGGCTGTTTCCCCTGCAAATCCTGCCCGTATGACTTTATTTATATCTTCAATGGCAAGACCATACTCTGCAATCTTATCCCGGTTATAGTTCACTACAATCTGTGGTAGCCCTGTAATCTGTTCAATATAAAGATCCTCAGCCCCCTGTACTTTTCGGATCAGTTTTCCCAATACTCTTGCTTGTTCTGCCAGTGTATTGAGGTCCTCTCCATAAATCTTTAAAACCACATCCTGTCGGGCACCAGTTGCCAATTCATTAAACCGCATCTGAATAGGTTGCTGGAATCCAAAAGAAACACCTGGAAGTGCACTGAGTGCCTCCTGCATTTTCTGAGCCAATTCTTCGCGATTGGATGCGCTGACCCATTCGGATTTATCTTTGAGGATAATCATCAGATCACAGGATTCAATAGGCATTGGATCAGTGGGAACTTCAGAAGATCCTACTTTGCCGACCACTTCTTTGATTTCTGGAAATTGTTTTAACAAGATAGCTGCAGCCTTTTGAGCTGTCTCAATAGTTTGTGACACTGAGCTACCTGTTACCAGCCTTGTTTCTACAGCAAAGTCACCTTCCTCAAGTGTAGGAATAAATTCCCCTCCCAGTGTAGTAAATAAAAATAGAGAGGCGACTAACGCTATAACTGAAATACCTAATATGAGCTTTTTTCGGCTAAGGGCGAAATGAAGTACTGGAGTATATACGCGATGAAGATATTTCATTAACCTGTCAGCCAGGGTGGGCTTGGTGTGTCCGCTATTTTTACTGAGCCATAAAGCCGATACCATAGGCACATAGGTGAGGCTAAGAATAAAAGCTCCCAGAATAGCAAATGATACTACCTGAGCCATAGGTCTGAACATTTTACCTTCAATACCTGTCAGTGTTAGAATAGGCAGGTATACAATCAGGATAATAATTTCTCCAAAGGCCGCTGAACTGCGGATTTTAATGGCAGCCTGATATACTTCCCGATCCATCTCCTCCTGAGAAAGCCTATGGCTGTATTTTTGCTGAACTATATGATGTAAAGTGGCTTCGACAATAATCACAGCCCCATCGACAATTAATCCAAAGTCAATAGCTCCCAGACTCATCAGGTTACCTGATACACCAAATAGATGCATCAAAGAAACAGCAAAGAGCATAGATAACGGAATAACAGATGCCACAACCAGACCAGCCCGTACATTGCCTAGCATAATAACCAAGACAAAAATCACAATTAGTGCTCCTTCTAATAGGTTCTGTTCTACGGTATTGATAGCGCTATCAACCAGTCGGGTACGATCCAGATAGGCATCGATAACCAATCCCTTTGGTAGTGTTTTCTGGATTTGCGTAATCCTCGTTTTTACATTGTTGATGACCTTGGATGAGTTTTCGCCCTTTAGCATCATCACAATAGCTCCTACTACTTCACCCTGATCGTTATAGGTCATAGCACCATACCGGGTAGCATGTCCGTAAGTGACCCTGCCGATATTTCCAATCAGTACCGGAATGCCATTCTCATTCTGCTTTATTACAATCTTCTTGATGTCGGTGGTATCGCCAATGAGACCTTCGCTCCGGATAAAATAAGCATTGGGCTTTTTATCAATATACGCTCCTCCGGTGTTCTGATTGTTTTTTTCTAAGGCAGTAAAAACATCGTTAATGCTTAGATGATAACTGTTTAGCAGGTTAGGGTCAAGAGCTATTTCATATTGTTTTAGATAACCACCAAAACTACTTACTTCGGCTACCCCCTCCGTACCCAATAGCTGTCTGCGTATAATCCAGTCCTGAATAGTACGTAGTTCCATAGGCGTGTACATCTTCTCATAGCCTTTTTTAGGGTGTATGGTGTATTGATAAATTTCTCCAAGCCCTGTAGTTACAGGACCGAGTTCAGGTGCTCCAACACCAGCAGGAATGTCATTTTTGGCTTGTTGCAAGCGTTCAAATACCTGCTGACGTGCCCAGTAAATGTCGGTCTGTTCCTGAAAGACAATGGTTACAACGGATAGCCCAAAACGTGAAAAAGAGCGGATTTCAAGAATTTCCGGAATGGTGGCCATTGTTTGCTCTATCGGAAACGTAATGAGCCGCTCTACTTCCTGTGCTGCTAAGGAAGGTGTTCGGGTTATGATCTGTACCTGATTGCTGGTAATATCCGGTACGGCATCAATCGGAAGCTGTGTAAGTGACCATCCACCCCAGATGATCAGTACTAATGTCAGCAGTCCAATGATGAGTTTGTTATGTATGGAAAAATGAATGATTTTGTCTAACATTAGAAGAATGATTTAGAATAGTGTACTAAAGGTAGGACTGTATCCTGCAAAGTTCAGAAGCATACGAAGGCCATATAGTTGATCAGATTTGTGTAGATACATAATTGCATGCACAGAACTGATTTGACTAAGATGAAGCAAATAGTGTGTCTGAAAATAAGACAGATACAAAAAAGATATGTGTTTTTAGTACCGGGGAGGGCGGAGAAATGAGATAGAAAACAGATACGCGTAGGTATTCTGATAGAAAGAATACGTAAATTGGGTTAATGCTATGGGATGAATTCTGGGAAAAGTAAGAAAACGTGGCATCACAAATGTCAGCCCTATACAATGCGAATGAAACATTGGCAGACTGTGGTCAGTCTCTGTGTGGTGGCTTTTGGCATGTGATGAATTTAACCCATAGTGCAGCTGCAGAAATTCCCAGACGCTTAAGTCCTTGGTTGTGGATTCTGTATGTTCAAAGTAGTGGGAAATCAGATTCGGTATCTTAAACGCTTCCTCGACGTCGGTAAACGGAAACAGGCTACCGGCGAAAAATACAAAAGAGAGAAGAAGTGCAATGCCTGATTTCATAGAAAAAATAGTCTCAGACTTTTATCCCGTAAAAAACGCACTTTTTTTTGATTTTTTCAATTCTTCCTTTCAATTTAGAATATGACTAATTTGAACTAGAATGAGCTGGACTGAATATGCTGTTATGAACCGTATTGCATTGGTAACACTCAATAGACCTGAAAAACGCAATGCACTCAATCATATAGTTGTAAAGGAATTAACCGAATTACTTACCAAGGCAGTTGAGGACCAGAATGTAAAAGTGATTATCCTCCAGGCAAATGGCCCAGTGTTTTGTGCCGGGGCAGATCTGGAATATTTGCAGCAATTGCAAACTAATACCTATGAAGAAAATCTGGAAGACTCCCGACAACTGGCTCAGTTGTTTGAGTTGATTTATACAATGCCAAAAGTGGTAATTGCCCGGATTCAGGGACATGCTATTGCTGGTGGATGTGGACTGGCAACTGTGTGTGATTTTTCATTTAGCGTACCAGAAGCCAAGTTTGGGTATACAGAAGTGAAAATCGGATTCATTCCTGCTATTGTAAGCTATTTCCTGGCTAACAAAATTGGAGATGGCAAAGCCCGTGAACTATTACTTTCCGGAAATCTGATTCCGGCTTCACAGGCTCAGGAGTATGGACTTATTAACTTTGTCACAGAACCAGATGTACTAGATAGCGAGATTATGGGATTGGCCGAACAACTGTGTCAGCAAAACTCTGCTCAATCTATGGCATGGACTAAAAAACTACTGGCGGACATCCGGCAAAAAACGCTGGCTGACGCAATGGTCTATGCGGCAGAGGCTAATGCTCATGCACGTGCCTCTGAAGATTGCCAGAAAGGCATAGCTGCCTTTCTGGATAAAAAGGACCTTACCTGGTAGATGTCAGGGCATATTTCTACTAAACCTGGATTTAAGGTAATCACCCTATTTATAGTATTTTTTCAAATACAACTGTTTCTTTGTCAGGTCCGGAATAACCCCGAATTACATTGATTCCTTCCGAATTAGGTAAGCCAAGCAATGTCATTCCGATTTTCTTCTGATGGAAGTTTATTGATTTGGTATTTGTTGGTGTTGTTACAGCCTTTAGCTTTTGTATTCCTTTGGATTTGGATAGTTGTATAAAATTAGCATACAACAACTCACCTAATCCTTGCTTTTGATATTGTTCCCGAACACCAATCAAATGGACATATCCAACACTCTCGGTTTGTGAGAAGAAGCCGAAGAGATAGGCGATTACAACCCCGTTATTTCTAATCACAAATGCAGTATTCCCAAATTCATGCACTAAGTATGGATGATGCATTGATAACGTTCTATCACTTCCCCAAAAATCAATGATATCACGGGTTATTTGATTAAAATCATCAATGGTGCAATTCTCAATCAGCATACAAAAAATATAAATTTTGCTCCCATATTGGGTTTGGTTGAAGCAAAAAATGGACGTTTTAGAATTGTCAGAAAGATGTAGCCACGATTTTCTGACAATCTTGCGGTTTATTTAGTAGAAGCCTGACTGGATTGCATGAGCCCTCCACCAAAGTTTTGAGTTATTCTGGCAAAGGGTGTATTCTCTGACTTATAAGGATTTTTTATAATCTGAATGGCACAAGCCATATACTGATAATCAGTATTGAGAATGTTACGACGGTGACCTGGAGAGTTCATCCAGCCTTTTACTACCTTCTGTGCAAAGGAGACAGCCGTATGGGCCGGATATATCTTGTCTGTGTTGCAGTCAAAATATCGGTATTCTCCATTGCCTTGTTTGCGAGGGCAATACTGTCCTGGTGTAGCAATGACTTCATATTGCGCAATGTTTTCGGCTGTTGCCATAAATTTCCCGCCAGCCAGTGTAATACGCTGACCAGGCAGGTAACGCTTTTTGTCTGTACGGTCTTCGTGTGCATAGTAATTTTTACTAATCATAGAAGTTGAATGCTCGTTGGCCGCTGTATACAACACCTCGGAGTACAGAAACGTTTTACGTTTTTCCTTTTCGCGAGCTTCATTGGTGGCATGAAAGAAGGCAGCATCAATCAACTCATACTCTGGATTTTTAGGATCAATCGGTTTTTGAGCTTCCGGGAGAGCATAAAATTCTCGCCATGTCATCTGATAATACTTCTGTGCATAGGCTGATACACTAGCGACCATTACACACAGAACTAATACTAAAGTTTTAAGAATATGTTTTCTTTCCATGAAAATACCTTTCTTTTAAAAACGCATGTAGTAGAAAAATATTTTTACAGACATACTATAAATGAAATAGAAGACAATGATAACTACCTTGTTCTATTTTCTGCGCTGACGAAACATATAAAAACCAATTCCGATAACCAATGCGGTGAGTACAACTACCCCAATTTGCAACTTGCGCATAGCTCCCAGAAGATCACCCATTGCTGCTTGCTGATCCTGTAGTTCGGTATTTTTACGCTTTAGCTGATTGGTCAGGCTGGTCACTTGTTGATCCAGATCATAAATACGATCCGAAGAGGCTCTGTTTTGTCCAAACAGATTGCTTTCTTTCTGATAGGAGGTACGTCTCACTTCCCGAATGATCTCATTGTCTTTGGAAATAATCCTGTGTAGGGCCAGAATCATATTCTGGAGATCTTTTTTGGATCGTCCACCAAAGAATGCATTTTTTTCTTTTCCCAGAGAGTCATACGCATGATAGAGTTGATCACGTTCCTGCAATAATCTACCCAGATCTGCACTTTGTGCATAGGATATGGCTATACCAAAAAGGATAAAAAAAAGAGAGGATAATACCTTTTTTTGCATGAATGAATAATGGTTTGTTAAATCTGTATTTTGACTGTTGTCTGTTTTTATTCCCTCTTAGATACGAAATCCCATCAGATTTATTGTCTGATGGGATTTTCTTTTATGCTAAAGTAGTTAACTAAGATTATATCTCAACCGTTTGTTTGAATCGCAAACGTATTGGCAGATAGATAACCCATACCACAATCAACGCGACGCCTGCAAAAAGAATCCAGGTAAAATCGCTCAGAAATACACGTTGATTGGTATGTAAACGCAGGGTAATAAAGAGCATTGCCATTGTATATACATTCAGAATCACTGCCAGGGCATTGATCCAGTTACGAAGAATGTACATTAACTGTTTTCTACTTGTTTTATTGGCGAGCCAGTGATTAGCATTGGGAACCAGGATCGCCTGATTGGGTAGACCTAACACCAATCGACCAATCAAAGATAGAATTACGTTAACCAGAATAATAAACCCGGCAGCTATATAAAAGAAAGACTCGCGGGAAAGAAAATTATCAGGAACACCTTCGTGGTTATAATGAATGGCAATCTGGTCAGGAAGATAGTAGTAGGAATACAAAAGAAATGCTAGAGCACCCAGCCATGACAATATTTTAAGTAAACGGACAATCAGGAAAAGTGGACGCATAAAGGAAATAAATAGATGAGCAATGGTTTTTAAGTCAGCAAATAGCTGATTGCAACAGGAAGATAATCACCTTTCGAAATTTGCGGTTGCAAAGGTAGCGTCTGTGAAAGGCAAATCACAGCAAAATACTATCTTTTTGGTAAGACTTATGAAATACAGATACTCTTGTTCAGATGGAGAGGAGAATAACTTAGTAATGGTAATGTGAAGGGGATTTGTCTGACTGGTTTTTTTATATAGCAATTGGGTAAGCTTTCCTGAAACCAAGAAAACTACTCAATCCGGAAACAAAGGAATATCTTCCAGCAAAAGAAATGGCCCACTTTCGGAGTTTGCCTGATAACAAAACCACTCCAACCCATTGACCAGAATCACATAGGGAGCCTGCACAATATGATTGTATCTGGCTGCCTGTTGTAATACCAGATCATCTAATGGCACTAATGTATCTTTACATTCTATTAAAAGGAAGGGTTTTCCATTTCTGTCAAAAACCAATAAATCAGCACGTTTGGGTAATTGGTTATAAATAACTGCACTCTCCGCTTTAATAAGAGCTTTCGGATAACTATATTGATTCAGCAAAAGGTGTACAAAATGTTGCCTCACCCATTCTTCAGGTGTCAGGTATATGTATTTCTTTCGTAGAATATCAAAGATATACAGTTTATCTTTCTTACGAATTACCTCATGTTTATAAGGAGGCAAATTTAACTCAAGCATGTTTTATAACAATTGGGTTCTGCAATAGTATCAGGTGATATATAGTATATAAACGTTAGAATAACAGCTATCTATATTTGTTCAGGATACTTTTTGCAGCTCTTTTAACCTTTGGGGAAGCTGTGTCCATTCTTCGCTTTTTTGCCAGAGCTGTTGCGCATTCAGATCGCTTTGAGCTTCTTTGGATGGTGTTTTAGGTTTCTTTTTGACAAAGTACAGGCCACTGACATCTTTGACTTCCGGTGAGGTTGCCAGATAAATACTGGTTTGGGCCCCCTGCTCCGCCGTAAGGAAAAACGGACGGGCCAGGTTGAATAACGAAACGAACCATCCATTTTGTGTACCTGCGCCAAAGTTGGTTTGTACTGCACCTGGATGAAGACTATTGGCTGTGATGCCAAATTCTTTGACCCGTTTGGCTAACTCTCTTGTAAACAGGATATTGGCAAGCTTGGAGTTAGCATAGGCAGTCAAACTTTTAAAATGGGCAGCATGAGCTACTTCATTCAGATTCCATTTGCTCCATTTGTGTGCATCAGATGATACCGTAACAATACGTGCCTCATTTCCTTTCTTCAATAAGTCCAGCAATAAATTGGTAAGCAGAAAGGTACCCAGGTGATTAATGCCAAACGTACTCTCAAATCCCTCGGGAGTCAGGCTGGGTTTATCCAAAATAAGGCCTGCATTATTAATCAGCAAGTCGAGATGATCATAGGATGCATATATCTGCTGTGCAAGTTGCACAATGGATTCCTGATTTGCCAGATCACAAACGAACAGATCTAGTTTGCTTTTTGCCAGTGGACGTAGCTCTGCCAGCGTTTCCTTTCCTTTTGCTTCATTTCTGCAAACCAGAATAATGTCCATTCCTGCTTTAGCCAGTTCTCTAGCTGTTACCTTTCCTATTCCGGAGTTAGCGCCTGTAATAAGACAAATTTTGTTAGACATACACAAGTGTAGGTTTTTGTAAAAGAATATACAAAACAGAGTTACAACAGAATAGTAGCTTTACATTGCAACCAGATAAAGCTATTTTTTCGTGGATGTGGTGCTTCTCCAAAGTCAGATACCCAATACCAGATTTTATGTTCAGGTGGACTCCGTATGTCTTTATCCGTTTTACGATCTTTCTACTGGCAGGTATACTGCTATATAGAGCTTTTCCTGGCATTCACTTATTGGTTGTTGTATCTGTTTTTAGTGTTTCCTTTGTTGGGTATCTGGTTTTATGGCTGATACAGCAAAGGCGAAAAGTGCGAATGTCGCTTTGGTTTGGTCTGTTGGCTTTCATTGTTACAAGTGCATTTGGATGGTTATGCACCTATGAGCAAACCGATACCAATCACCCGAATCACATTTCACACCTGAGCGAAGTTACATATTATACTGGAAAAGTAGTCGCAGAAGTTCAATCCAAAGCTAAAAATTACAGGACTGTTGTAGAGATAGAGCAAGTGGTATCTGACAAAAAGCTTATTCCTGCAACTGGAAAAGTACTGATATACACTCCCAAAGACGCCCCCGTACCTTTATATGGAGATAAACTGATTATCTATGGTACCCCATTACCTGTACAGCCTCCTCCCAATCCGGATGAATTTGATTACAAAAAATATCTTGCTCTCCAACAGATTTACTACCAGCAATTTGTTAAGAAAGGAAAGTTCCTTGTATATGAACATACTGAAGGTAATGCTGTCATTTCTGCTTCTTTACGCGGGCGTGCCTGGGCAGATCAGATTTTTCGCAAGTATATTACTGCTGAGAATGAGTATGCTATTATTTCCGGATTAGTGCTTGGACTTCGAAGTGGGTTGGACGATGAACTGAAGGGTGCTTATGCCGCTGCTGGGGCTATGCATATTCTGGCTGTTTCCGGAGCTCATGTGATTGTTATCTTTGAACTAATCCTGCTGGTAGTAGGAAGAATTAAAAAAGTACGGTACGGAAACTGGTTTTTTGCGGTCGTGGCTTTATTACTCCTTTGGTTTTACGCTTTTATTACTGGTTTATCAGCTTCTGTATTGCGTTCAGTTGTGATGTTTTCTTTAGTTGTATTGGGTGAGGCATTACGTAGAGAAGGTACGTTATTTAATACATTGGGTTTTTCTGCCTTTATACTTTTATGTTACGATCCCTATTTGTTACAGGATGTTGGTTTTCAGTTATCGTATCTGGCTGTAGCCGGAATTATATACTTATATCCACGTATCTATGCTTGGGCTGAATTTGAGACTACCTGGCTAGATAAGTTATGGAAACTTGTTTGTGGTAGTATTGCTGCTCAAATAGCTGTGTTGCCTCTTTCTCTTTTTTACTTTCATCAGTTTCCAACCTATTTCCTGATCGCCAATCTATTGATGATCCCTCTTTCAGGTGTGTTGTTATATGGAGGACTGGCGCTGTTGGCGGTTGCCTGGATACCTTATGTTTCAGATGCCATTGGCTTTCTACTCAAATGGCTGACCTGGCTGATGAACCAGATTGCCTTTTGGACAGAACATATTCCTGGGGCTTTGATGCATGGAAGCTATTTAGAATTATGGGAACTAGGTGTAATGTATATCTTGCTGTTTTTGGTATTATGGTTTTTGTATATACCAAAACTCAGAGTATGGAGTGTTATATGTGTTTTAATGCTTTGTTTAATCACAAGCCAGCTCTATAATAATATCAACTATGCGAAGCAACATTTTGTAGCTGTATATGTTATACCGGGTCACTCTGCCCTGGATGTTGTGGATCATCATCAACATGTGTTTGTTGCAGACTCAGCCTTGTCTCAGAATAAGAGCCAGATTTCCTACCATTTGCAAAACCATTGGACAAGACGACAAATTCTGGATGTACGTTCTATGATCTTCTCAAACGTAGATTCTACCCTATTGGCTATTCATCAGAACAAACAGTTTTCTCTGTTCACCTGGCATGGAAAACGTTTCTGTATCCTGCATCAGCCTGTCAATCTGCAACTGTTTCAGAAACAAAAGTTTGACTATCTGATTATCCAGAACAACAGTCTGAAAAATATTAAAAAATTTCCTGCACAATCATTTACGACAGTTATTCTGGATGCTTCAAATCGATATTACTTATCAAAGCGATTGAGCAATGAGTTAAGGATGCAAAAAATTATATGTCATAATGTGCATGAGCAGGGTGCATTTACACTTACCCTATAAAATTCGCAATGTCTGTTTAAACCTTTTTGTGAAATAGTTTTCTAAGCCATTAGAACTAACAACTTTAAAAGCAATGAAAAAGGTTATTTTAAGTGCACTTATGGGATTAATGGTTATAGGATTATCTATGGCACAACAACGTATGCCTCATACACCCGAGCAACGTGCTGAAATGCAGACAAAACGTTTAACAAAAGAGATTACATTGACTGCCGATCAGCAAACACAGGTAAAAAGTATTTTGCTAAACAGGGCAGTAAAAGTAGATAGTTTGCGTGCTGACCAGACAATGGACAAATCACAACGTATGCAGCAATTGAAGGCCATAAAAGACGAAGGAGATGCCAGCATACAAAAAGTGTTGTCACCTGAGCAGTACAAAAAGTATTTAGACTTACAGGAAGAGCAAATGGATAAAGTCCAGCAGAGACGTCAATCCAGACAATAACTTTATAGAAGGAGTTACTAAGTAGTAGGCTCCTTCTTCTTACATTAATCAACAGGCAATAAAACAATGGCATACCTGGATTTAAAGGAGGGTAGGAGTGCATTATTGGAGAGGACAACTAAGGCTGCATTTATTGTATTTATCCTTAGTGGGCTTCCTGATATAATCTTTGGGTCTTGGGGAACTCTGTGGTATCTGGTGCCTGGATTGCCTGTATGTGTCATTGCTTACTTTTTGAACAGAAAAGGTAGAGGTGTGCTGGCAGGTAATATTTTTGCATTCGGTATTAGCCTGGTTATATTTTTTTCGGCAGTCACACTCTCAAGTAAAAGCAATGCCTATCTGTTCTATTTGCCCTTTGTGATAGGATTGCCTTTTTTGATAGATTTTCGAAACAAGAAGCTATTGCTGATCCATGTTTCGCATATTACCCTTTTCTGGTTACTCCTGACTTTCTATGACAATTCGTATTACATAGTAGGGGATATGCCGCCTTCACAATTAAAAATCATTGGTCAGGTAAATATGGTTTTGTCTGTATTTTTCTGCCAGTTTTTTGTGTTTCAGATTGTGAATGCGAGCCGTAAGGCAGAAAGTGCCATTGTTATTTCTGAGCAGCAGTTACGGGCACAAAATGAGAATTTGAAAAAGGGTAATCAGGAACTGGATAAGTTTATTTACAGTGTAAGCCATGATTTGCGTTCTCCGGTTGCATCCATTCTTGGATTAACAAATCTGGGTAAACAGGAAGAAGATATTGCAGAAATGCAGGAATTTACGCATCTTATGAAGCGTAGTTTACTTCGTATGGATAGTTATATTCTAGATATTCTGGATTATTCCCGTAATACCCGTCTGGCAGTGAAGCAGGAAGAAATTGATATAAAGCAAGAGATTGATGCTATTATAAAGAATTGTTATCAGCGTGAAGAAAACTCGTTGGTAGATGTTGAGATTGAGATAGAACCCCAAACCCCGGATGCTTTCTATACGGACAGATATCGTTTGCAGATAGTCTTGTCCAAGATACTTTTCAATGCCTTTTATTACCAGAAACCAGATACTTCACATCCTCGCATACAGGTTGTGTGTCATTTATCACAACTTCATGTTGTTATCCGTGTAAAAGATAATGGGATTGGTATTGCCAGTGAAGATCTGGAAAAAATATTTACTATGTTTTACCGATCCAATGTAACCAAACCAGGTTCTGGCTTAGGACTATACATCGCCCGTGAAACAGCAGGACGCATCGGGGGAAGAATCTCTGCCACTTCACAGGAAGGTATAGGCTCAGAGTTTATGATAAGCATTCCTAATTTGGGTAGACCTTTGGTTGCCTGACAGCAATGAAACTCAGTAAAACCTCTGCCTGCTGAGTAAATATACTATAATGGAGACAAATGAACTTCTGCTATCATACAGCGGGCACTACCGCCACCATTGCGTTCAATGGTGTTTAGGTTGGTATACGTAATCTGAGTATATTTTTCAAGGCGTCGAAGCTGATCCGGTAATAAGGCTTGATAAGCTTGAGTTGACATAACCAGTAATCTTTCACCTTTACGGGAACGTAATTGCAACATGTTTCCTGCAAACCGATTTACCTGTTCAATACTCAGTTCGATGATTTCTTTATTAGTTTCTTCCAGGGTTTTTCTGACGTGATACCGTTCTTTCTCATCCTGAATGCATTCCAGACAAATAACAGCAAACTGCTCTCCAATACACATAATAACATTCGTGTGATAGATTGGTTTGTTATGTTCGTCTGTAGCATGAAAGGATACTACACGGTAGTCCATCTTTTGTGCAAACTCTTTGAGTAATTCTTCATGGGTACGAGGTGAGAGACAGGCGTAGGCAATACGATAATCTCGATCCAGTACAAGGCTTCCGGTTCCTTCCAGAAATTTATCTTCTGATTCGAAATGAGAAAGATCCACAATCTGAGATATATGAAAACGACGCTTCAGTATTTCAATAATATCCATACGTCGCTCCAGCCGACGGTTATGAGCTTGCATAGGATATAAATAAATAGTGCCACTGCCAGCCTGATGAAACGAAATCCAGTTATTGGGAAATATAGCATCAGGTGTATGAGGATCAGGGGTATCTTCTATGACCGTGACATCTATTCCAAATCCACGCAGATTGTCTACCATCATATCAAACTCCCGTAGAGCTTTAGACTGAATAGTTTCCGGATCTTCTGTAGCTGTTGCATCCTGAAATGCATTGCTTTCAGCTGTTTGCTCATTGAATGCAAATCTCACCGGACGAATCATCAGAATATGAGAAGTAGTTTGCTGGAAATTATGGATGGAATCGTTTGTCATAGTGATTTATCTATACTTTTAAAATGAAAGATGCACTTATATACCCTGAAAATTATTGTTACAATACTTATTATTGAATGGGATCTCTTAACAATGGCATACTCATACAGTGAGATCCTCCTCTGGCTCGTGAAAGCTCAGCTGAGGGAAGTAAAATAATAGTATTTTCAACTTCTTCGGGTGTAATAGTACCCTTTTCAAACTGATCGAGTAATTCTGCTGCTCCTATTGCTTCAAAGCCAGCTTGTTTAAAGGCTTCTATGGTTTTATCATTCCGGTCGTAGGCGATAGAAACCCCTTCTTTGATAGTTAACAGATTACAGGAGTCAGTCCACTGTTCCCTGGCTCCAAACGGAAACTCATTGTTGCCCGAATATACAAAAACGGTTTGTTCCTTGCACTTCAGATCATTCTGGCTAATGTCATCCAGCAGATCCTCCAGATACTCATAGTGCACAGGTTTATCTCCATATCCTTTGACAAACTGCATAATTTTGAGTTTCTCTGACGGCTTTACTTCCTGCAGACTTTCCATAAAATCCCGCTTCTCCAGTTCTTCCCCTTCTCTGGACAATGTCCCCAACAATACCCAGACATTTTGTTTTACCTGAGTAAAGATGGTATCAATATGCATAAAATCTCTTTTCTTAGGTATTTTAATAACCGTAATTTTCTCCACCACCTCTTTTTCAAACAAGATCTTGATAACCTGGTTCACTGCATAGGGTGAGGTTCGTTCACTAAGACCGATAAGGAGATGATTGGGGCTAACCATCATTACATCACCTCCCTCAAGAGTTGCCCTTTTGTAGTCTTTTTCACCATCAGGAAGCAGGAAGTGATGTTCGCTTTCAGGTATCTCTATTATCTTATCTTTCAGATGAACAAAAATGGGGTGATTGTGAAAAATGTATTGGGTCAATAAGGCTTCCCGTGTTCTGGCTATCTTTGCAGGTTTATTCAAGAGAATATGATCATTAATAGTAATGCCAATATCCCTTGTAAAAATGAAATTAGGGATAGGGGCAAAAATCATAGATTTATCAGGTAATGTCCCAGATATAAGTGTTTTGGACAATTCTTTGGAAGGCAGTGTTGTCAGATACTCTTGTGTGGTATATGAGCATCTTTCAACTGCACATATCGCTGCAAGCAAACGGATTCTTACTTTTTCATCTTCCAGTATATGAGAAAGGAGAGATTGAGGATCTATAACCTTATTGGAGTTAAAGTAATCAGGGTGTTCAGGCTTATAAAAATTTCTGCTGTTTTCCGGAGCATCAATCGTACTAATCTTTCCTTTCACTTTCTGTGGATCGAGAAAATAAAGCAATATCTTAATATATAGATCATATTCTTCACGACGCATAGTGTCCAGATGAACAATATCTTCAAACAACCAATCCTGAGCCTTTGATGGTACAACCTTACCCAGACCACTGTCAGGGCTGTGTACAATAACACGACGAAGTGTTCCTATCTCGGATGATACATTAACCTGATGGCTGGTTTTCTGTGAATGTGATGTAGTCACTAACATAAATGGAAAATGCTTATATGTAGTTTGCTGATGTGAGGCAATGCATAAAATGCCAGAATAGTATGTAATCTTATGATCACAGATTAGCTGGCAGTTATTCTTCAGATTGTTAGAGGTTTGAAACAAAAAATCAAAGACTGCATATTGCTCTTTGATGGGTTCTTCAATCCGGTTTTTTAGGAAGTAACTTTTTTTACTTTTTGCAGTTGTGTGGCTGCATCTATCATACGCAGCCAGCTGACACGTGTACCTGTTTCCAATGATTCGTATTCATATCCTGATTGGCCTTCTACAAGTTTACACCGACCCAGGTCATACCGGAGTGCATCCACAATATCTCCTACCTGTAGAGGATTTTGTTCCAAATCTGCCATGAGTGGCTTATTTACATCCTCTTTTTTCTTAGATTGATCTTTGTTACTTTTAAAAAAATCAAATAATCCCATAAACGAAAAATGGCTTTAACCTTTTCTGCAAGTTAAAGCCATTTGATGGGAATACAAAATTCTGAATATCTGAGACTATTATACATTTGGTATACTATGTAAACTGCTGGAGTACCTTTTGCAATTGATTAGACTGCATAACACCTGACTGACGCCATACTACTTTTCCTTGTTTGAATATCATCAAAGTAGGCACCCCCTGAATCCCATACTTATTGGCTACTGCCGGATTTTTATCTACATCTATTTTAAGAATACGTGCCTGATCTCCTACTCGCTTTGACAGATCCTCTAAAATAGGTGCTTGTACTTTACACGGACCGCACCAGGTTGCATAAAAATCAACTAGTACAGGTGTCTCAGCATTAATTATCTCCTGAAAGCTCATACAATTTTTTATTAGTTGTTTTAGTGTGAGAACGATGGGAACTATAAAAAAGGTTCAGTCTATAAATGGGAATCAGAATTAGATATACAGAAAGTTAAGCACCAGATATACTATTTGCTTAACTAGTTACGTTCTGTATAGCAGAAATCTTCACAAATTTGTAAAAGCCTCCAGATAAAATTTCATTTGGTTTTATTGGGATTCTCCCAAACATATTGATAATCAAACATAGATTTTAAAAAACAAGCTATTCTTATTTAGAAACAATCTATATAGAATAATTTACTTGAATACGAAAAGATATTTTTTGTATTTTGGTCAGTAAAATTTTCATTCCTTTCATAATTTAATCATTTAACAATACAAAACCTTGAATAGAAGAGATGCCATTGCCAGAGTGGCTGCCCTTATGGGTACAACACTTTCGGCACCTACTTTACTGGCAGTAATGGAAGGCTGCAATTCTGCTGCCACAAAAGAAACTGCCGCATTGTCTTTTACTCCTGATACGTTGGCGTTGATCGGTGAAATTGCAGAAACGATCATTCCTAAAACAGGTACACCTGGTGCAAAAGAAGCAGGAGTTGCAGACTTTATTAAGCTGATGCTAACCGATTGCTACACGGATGATGATCGTCAGGCTTTTTTTGAAGGATTAAAGGATGTAGATGACAAAAGTCAGAAAGCGTATAGCAAATCCTTTGTAAGTCTGGCTGCCAATGAACGTAATGAAGTATTCAAACAGGTAGAAAAGGACGCACTTGACGAAAGAACCAAACGGGATGAGGAAGCTAAAAAAGAAAAAGAACGTCCAAAACAAGGATTGGACAAAGAGATTAGTGAAGAGAAAAGTGAGTCTCCAAAGCCAAAATCTCCTATTTTCTACTTTACCATGAAAGACCTGACGTTGTTAGGTTATTTCACATCAGAGGTAGGTGCAACACAAGCATTGGCGTATGTGGCTATTCCTGGCAGATACGATGGCTGCGTTGACCTGAAACCAGGGCAGAAAGCCTGGGTGATCTAAGTTTATCTGTATTAGTTAAATAAGGAATCATTGTTGCTCCGATCTAATCATTTCCTAATCATCTTAACATTGTTTTAAAGAAAATATGAACTTAAATATAAAAGCAGATGGTCAGTTTACCTATGATGCCATTGTTGTAGGCTCAGGTATTAGTGGAGGCTGGGCTGCCAAAGAATTAACTGAAAAAGGCTTGAAAGTTGTGATGTTGGAACGAGGCCGGGATATTAAGCACGTATCTGGATATGAAACAGCCATGAAAAATCCATGGGATTTTCCGCATCGCGGAAGATTAACCAATCTGGCTAAAGAAGAGTATTGGGCTAATGTGCGTACAGGGTATACTGCTAATGAAGAATGGCGCCACCATTTTGAAAACGATAAAGAAAATCCTTATCTGGAAAAACGTCCATTTGACTGGATTCGTGGATACCATGTAGGCGGTCGTTCACTGATGTGGGGACGTCAGAGCTACCGTTGGAATGAAGAAGATTTTCTGGCAAATGCAAAAGAAGGTATAGGTACCGACTGGCCAATCCGTTATAAAGATCTGGCTCCCTGGTATGATTACGTAGAAAAATTTGCTGGTATCAGCGGCTCTATGGAAGGTTTGGATGTATTGCCTGATGGCAAGTTTTTACCCCCTATGCAAATGAACTGTGTAGAGAAAGAGGTAAAAGGTTTGGTAGAGAAAAATTTTGCCGGACGTAAGATCATCATTGGTCGCGTAGCTCACCTGACCCAACCACAACAGTTTCACACAGAGTTAGGAAGAGCACAGTGCCAATACCGTAATCTATGTATGAGAGGTTGTCCGTTTGGAGCATACTTCAGTACACAGGCAGCAACATTGCCTGCTGCCATGAAAACGGGTAACCTGACTCTTGTACCAGATTCTATCGTTTCTGAAGTTATTTATGATGAGGCTTCTGGGAAAGCAAAAGGAGTTAGGGTAATCAATCAACATGATCCTAAAGATGTGAAGGAGTATTATGCGAAAATCATATTCCTGAATGCCTCTGCTATTGCTTCTACTGCCATCCTTCTGAACTCTAAATCCAAGCGTTTTCCGAATGGATTAGGAAACGAAAGTGACCAGTTGGGACGTAATGTTATGGATCACCATCTGGCTGTAGGTGCAGGCGGACGCTTTGAAGGTATGCTGGATAAATACTACTATGGACGTCGAGCCAATGGTGTTTATATACCTCGTTACCGCAACTGGGGTAGCGACAAACGGGATTATCTGCGTGGATTTGGCTATCAGGGCGGCGCTAGCCGTGGAGGCTGGGGCCGTGGAACAGGTATGGCAGGATTTGGAGCTGAGTTCAAAGAAAGTCTGACAGAACCAGGAGAATGGGGAATGAACATCGGAGGATTTGGTGAAGTGTTACCTAATCCAGACAACCGGATGACATTATCTCCTGATCAGAAAGACAAATGGGGACTTCCATTGGTGAATTTTGATGCAGCCTATGGTGAAAACGAACGCAAAATGCGTATCGATATGATGAATGATGCGGCTGAGATGCTCGAAGCTGCTGGACTGAAAGATGTGACGCCATACAATGATGAGTCTAAACACCTGGGTATTGGTATTCACGAGATGGGCACAGCGCGTATGGGCACAAGTGCAAAGAACTCAGTACTGAACAAAAATAATCAGGTATGGGGTTGTGAAAACGTATTTGTGACTGATGGTGCTGCGATGACATCTGCTTCTTGCGTAAACCCATCATTAACGTATATGGCATTGACTGCGCGTGCTGCTGATTTTGCTGTTAAGGAACTTAAAAAACAAAATCTGTAAGCATACACTATTTTTGAAAGAACCCTGGAACTCCGGTATCAGGGTTTTTTTATTTCATATGCTTTTTCAATCTACCACAGGACTATAATCTATTCATAATTGAGCTATGAATCTTAATCTGAAAGCAGAAGACCAGCATACCTATGATGCCATTGTTGTAGGTTCAGGTATCAGTGGAGGCTGGGCAGCGAAAGAACTAACTGAGAAAGGACTTCGGGTACTGTTACTGGAACGGGGTAAGAATGTCAAACATATTGAAGATTATACCACTGCCAATACACAGATTTGGGAATTTCCGCATAGAGGACGTTTGACTCTTGATCAGAAAGAAGGACGGCCTGTACAAACCAGAGAAGGAAGTTATCCTTTTAATGAGCAGAATGGTAATTTCTGGGCTGATGATCTGGCTAACCCGTATATAGAGGAAAAACGGTTTGACTGGTATCGGGGTTATCAGGTGGGTGGTAAATCACTAACCTGGGGGCGACAATGTTACAGATGGAGTGATCTGGATTTTGAAGCAAATATAAAGGAAGGTATAGGTACTGACTGGCCAATCCGTTATAAAGATCTGGTTCCCTGGTACGAGTATGTAGAAAAGTTTGTAGGTATTAGTGGGGCTGTTGAAGGGTTGGATGTGCTTCCAGATAGTATATTTCTGCCTCCTATGGAGATGAACTGTGTAGAGAAGGAAGTAAAACAACGCATTGAGAAAAATTTTGCCGGACGAAAGATGATTATGGGACGGGCTGCCCACCTGACTCAACCTGGAAAGATACAACTGGACTTGGGACGTTCGCAATGCCAGTATCGGAATCAGTGTAGCAGAGGATGTGTCTATGGTGGATACTTTAGTACCAATGCTGCTACTTTACCTGCTGCGATGAAAACAGGTAAGCTAACCTTACGACCTTTTTCTATTGTACATTCTATTATCTATGATAATAAACTAGGCAAGGCAAAAGGAGTACGTATTGTAGATGCTCAAACCAAGGAGTCTACCGAGTATTTTGCAAAGATCATTTTTGTAAATGCATCTGCTATTAACAGTGCCTATATTCTCTTACACTCTACCTCTGATCGTTTTCCGAATGGTTTGGGAAATGAAAGTGGTGAATTGGGGCATAATCTAATGGATCATCATTCACGTGTGGGGGCTTCCGGAGTGATGGAAGGATTCGAAGATAAATATTATTATGGACAACGGGCAAATGGTATTTACATACCTCGGTTCCGGAATGTGGGTAGCGACAAACGGGATTACTTGCGTGGATTTGGCTATCAAGGCAATGCAAGTCGACAAGGTTGGGCAAGGGGAATTGCCGAAATGAACTTCGGTGCCGATTTTAAAGAGCAACTCACAAAACCAGGTCCCTGGACGATGGGATTGTCTTCTTTTGGAGAGCACTTGCCAGATCATAGAAATTATGTGTATCTGGATAAAAATAAGAAAGATCCTTACGGCTTGCCTATGTTGGTGATTGACTGTGAGTATCGGGATAATGAAAAGAAAATGCGTATCGACATGATGAATGATGCGGCTGAGATGCTCGAGGCCGCAGGTTTGAAAGAGGTAAAAGGATACGATAGAGGAGGAGTACCTGGACAAAGCAAACACGAGATGGGTACAGCTCGTATGGGCACAAGTGCAAAGAATTCCGTTCTGAACAAGAACAATCAGGTATGGGGTTGTGAAAATGTTTTCGTAACAGACGGAGCAGCGATGGCCTCTTCTTCCTGTGTGAATCCATCATTAACGTATATGGCATTGACTGCCCGTGCTGTTGACTTTGCTGTCAAGGAACTCAATAAGCAAAATATATAATACACAAGGCGATGAAGATAACTCATCGCCTTTCTTTTTTATAATATCATTCGGAAGTCTTTCATGATTCCAAATTAACAGATACTTTCTATTTGGAAGACTACATTTGGACTGAAATATGGGCAAATGTAAATAGGTAAATAGAATGCTGATGACCTACAATAGATTGTTATGTAGGCCTATATATAGTTTAACATAGCCTTCATCTGAAAGATCGTAGAAATTGCTTATTTTTGCGGGCATGAATACAAAAGATGAAATAGTAAAAGATTGGTTACCCCGCTATACGGGGGTGCCTTTGAGCGAGTTTGGTGAGTATATTCTACTAACCAATTTTCACAATTATGTTGAGATGTTTGCTGAAAAGTTTGGCGTAGAGATCAAAGGACATGGGAAGCCTATGCAAACAGCTACAGCCGAGAACATTACCATCATCAATTTTGGGATGGGAAGTGCGATGGCGGCTACCGTGATGGACCTTTTATCGGCCATAGAACCTAAAGCTGCTCTTTTCTTAGGAAAATGTGGTGGATTAAAGAAAACCAAATTGGGCGATCTGGTCCTGCCTATTGCTGCTATCAGAGGAGAAGGTACCGGAAATGATTACATGCCTCCGGAAATTCCTGCGTTACCATCGTTTCGTTTACAACGGGCGGTTTCGTCTATGATCAAAAAGCATGAACTTGATTATTGGACTGGAACGGTCTATACTACCAATCGCCGCGTATGGGAGCATGATGAAAAGTTTAAAGAATACCTGAGAGATGTCAGAGCCATGGCTATTGATATGGAAACAGCAACCATCTTTATTGTAGGATTTGCCAATTCCATTCCACATGGTGCACTATTACTAGTGTCGGATAACCCTATGACACCTGAAGGTGTAAAAACCTCTGAGAGTGACAAAAAAGTAACGTCTAATTTTGCCAAGAAACATCTGGAAATTGGTATTGATGCGTTGGTTGAATTAGCCAATTCTGGTGAGTCAGTGAAACACCTGAAGTTTGAGTAAATTGATTTTTGTGTCAAAAATCATTGGAATCCCTTGATTCCAATGATGCTGTGAGTGGCTGCTACAAGTATACCTTGTGGCTTTTTTTATGTCTAAATGATTATCTTATCCTGTTGATAAAGAAGCCATCCTGGTGGGCTTTGGTAAAACTTTGGTGATGTTGATTCATCTGCTCAGATAGGTCCTCTGTATATGCCATCAGATTTTTTTGCCATCCTTTTTCCTGTGAGAATGTAATCAGATCGTCTGTTATCGAAGATCCTTGCCTTCCGCCACTTCGCAACTGTGCCCATGCCAGCAACTGGGCTATATTTTCCAATATTTTGATGACTTTCTTGGGTTTATGGCCTAATGATGCAAAATCTATTTTGTCTTCACTGGGTTGTAGTTGTTTCAAAACAAAGGCTGTTTGATCAAGCTCCATAGCTGTGAGGAATGCTGGGCTAAAGGCTTGCATCCGTTGCTGGATGGATACAATACGATGTGCTTCATTGTCCCATTTGGGTTGAGCTACTGTTGTGAAGCTGGCAGTAGCTGATGAAACTGCTTTTTTCAGATCCCACAAACGGTATTTCTTTTTCTTGTCTTTTGCACTGCTTTCTGATAATACAATATAACGTTCCATTCCCAGACTGCCTGTACCTGCAATACGATGAGCTATATCCAGAACCTTGCCATGATAATGATGTGCATCAAGCCAGTTTTGCAAATCATGCATTAAAGATTCTTTCTTAATTGGATTAATTGGTAACGCTTTTTTTGAGTTGGTATCCAGTACCAGCTTGCCTTTCTGTTTTTTTACTCTTCCTTTAAAGATATCTTTTTGTTTTCTTCCACTTAATTTCTTCATAAAATCTCTGACAGGACCTTGAGCAAAATCCCTTTCCAGTAATCTGGGATTACCTGTTTGTAGGGTAGATGTATATTGTTTCAGAAATAATTTGACAAAGTGTTGTTGTTCTGTACGTTTGAAATGCAATAGATCTGTAGCTAGAAATATTCCGCTCGTGATACGTACTAACTCCCATAAAGCGGGACCCAGTAAAGATTCATCAAAGTCATTGATGTCAAAATAAGTGAGCGAATTATGGCCTTTGTAACTTCCAAAGTTCTCCAGATGCAGATCCCCGCAGGACCATACAATTGGAGATTGGTGTAAGAATGACTCCTGTTGAATAGTCTGATAAAATAGATGGCAGCAACCTCTGAAAAAACTGAGAGGGTTGGCTGCCATCTGAGCATACTTTCTGGGTAGCAAACGGGCATCTCTATCCTTATTGAACTGATGGATAGTTTCTGGAATATTCAGCATAAAAGGGTTTGTTAGATACAAAAACAGGCCCTTAAAATGCTATAATATCCTTCATATTCCTATTTTATCCGAATTTTTGTTAATTCATTTCGTCCGAAGAATGTTGGAAAATACATGAGTTCTGCTTTAGCTGGATTTAGTGTATAGGCACCTGCATAGCGGGCAACCAGTTGTATATCAAAAGTGTATATCCCTTTATTCAGCTTAGTACAATAAATGGAAGTTTTTTGCCGGAATGGCTCTCGATACGTTTCATACCAGTTTTGTGCCCAGCTTTTTTGAGACTCATCACTATATGAGCATCCTGCCGGAATGGGTACCTCTACCAGTACATAATCGGCATCTTTGGTTACATTGACCGAAACATGTAATGTTATCTGATCTCCCTGTTTTAATACTTGCTGTGTTAATCCAGTTCCTTTAAAACTGGTTTTGATTATAAAGTCTTTTTCAACTTTAGTAGGGCTGGCATTGTGAAACTGTTGGTAGCTGGTCAGGTATACTGGTAATGTACCGCTTTTTTGAATTCTCAGAATATCTTTTGCTGCCACTTCTGTTTCAAATGGAAATGAAGTAATGGTTTTGCTTTCCGAACCAT
Organism: Xanthocytophaga flava; assembly: GCF_030068545.1. Lineage (NCBI taxonomy): Bacteria > Pseudomonadati > Bacteroidota > Cytophagia > Cytophagales > Rhodocytophagaceae > Xanthocytophaga > Xanthocytophaga flava. The sequence goes on from NZ_JASJOR010000009.1 coordinate 149,501, forward strand.
TCTTTATAAGTAGCTGTGATTTCTGTATTGTGGTATCACTTCCTAACACATCAGGCAGTATCGTTTCAATGATCTGAGAAGACTCATAGGTATTACGCCAGTAGCCAGTTGCTCTTTTCTCGAAAAAATAATTCCTTATGCGACTAAGTTCTGCTTCATGCCCTCCTTGTACTTTCAGAATCCGGTATACAAGAAGCGTAGTTTGTATCTCATTCAAATAGGGATGGTATTGAACTTCTCCCCAGTAGCTACTGCCAAATAGGGTTTGTTGTCGGATACGAAACAGTGTATCTGTTGAGTAAGTAAGTCCAAATTGCTGACGTAAGGCCATTCGTTGCAAATACTGATACAAAGAAGGTTTAGATTCTTTAATTACTTTCTGATACCCCAGTTTATTTTTTACTATACTCTCTTTTTTGGTAATAAAGAAGATATCAAGTCCTGTAATATACTTGGTAAAGTTGCTATTTGCCTGAAGACGTTTGAGAATCTGTAACATGCGTATCTGATCGTCAAAAGATACCTTTTCTTTCTCCAGTTGGTAGGTGAAATAGTTAATAAGATTTTGTCTGTTAAACGATACAGTATATCCTGCTGTCTGTGCATCAAGTAGGGCTTCTGTTGCATGGGTAGTTACCCAAACAGCCACAGGGCCTTCTTTCCACCAACTCCATGCTCCTTCTTTTAATTGTGCCTGTTCCAGTTTCCGGATAAGTTTTTGTATGTCCTGATCAAATGCAAAGGATTTATGTAGCTGATTACAGATACGTTTGCTGGCGAGATAGGCTTTAATCTTAGAGGCAATTTGTTCGTTACACAGATATTCGTATCGATGCAGATGCTCAATCTCATCCAGTAAGATATCCAGTACCTGTGCACGGGCGTATATTTTTACTTTACCTAAAGTCGTATCAAAACGTAATTGAACGGTGGTGTCTCTTTCCAGATTCCAAAATTGACCTTTGGTTTCTGTTACACCTACTGGAAATATAGGAATAGAGCGCATTTCTCCATCTGTATAACCATCTGGTTTTTGCAGGTAGTATTTGAGCTGTAGTGAATCTGAGGTCGTAGCTGAAAGTATCAACGAATCAACAGTAGCATTGATAGCTTGTATTTGCTTTCTGGATTGGATCTTAGTATTCACTTCAAAACTGGTTTGTAAGGCAATCGTGTCTGGAGTATAGTTGAGAGACTTGCCAATTACCTGTGTACTATCGCCCTGAATCAGAAAACGAGGAACAGATAATGTAGCAGCCAGACTCTTGAATGCCTTGACAGAACTTTCAGAAAACCCGGTTTGTTTTTTATTTCCCATGACAACAAAGAATGTACGCCAGTTGGTAATATCATCCGGAAATGTAGCCGTGAAGGAAACTTCACCTTTTTTATCTGTAGTGAGCTGAGGTTCCCAGAATGCATAATCAGAGAATCGGCTCCGGATCGCATTTTCAGCAGGAATGGTGGTTATTTCAGGAAAAGGTGAATCGTTGGGTTTGGGTAAAATACTATTAGGTTTGGAGGTTATCAGTATCACTCCATTGGCTGCCCGTGCTCCATACAGTCCTGTAGCCATATCAGCCTGAAGGATTTCTGCTGATGCGATCAGGGCAGGATCTATGTCTGTTAAGTTATCATAGGGAACTCCATCAATAACAATAAGCGGACGCTGTGTAGCAGGTATACTTGACAAACCACGTAGTCTGATGCGTTTGTCTTCTTTGATAATCACACCTGCTATTCTACCTTGCAGAGATTGATTTATTGTTGAGATAGCACCTGTGATGGATTTTTTTTGTTGTGTTGCATAACCTATAACTACTACTTCCTGCAATGCTTTTACATCTGCAATTAACTGGACATCTATCACAGAGCGATTGCGAATTGATGTTTCTTCTGTCACGTATCCTATGAAAGAGAAATTTAGAATCCCATCTGCTGGAACATACAGCTTATAAAACCCATTGGTGTCACTAACTGTACCACGAGTGGTGTTTTTTACAGATATAGATACTCCTGACAGAGGTGAACCAGTTTCATCCAGTATTTTGCCTTGTACATAATGTGTAAAGCCTTCAGAAGAGACCTGAGATGGATAATAGGATTTTATGACAGGCTTATTGTCCTGTAATTGGTAAGCAAGATCTATCTTGACCTGTACAGATTTTTTTATCTGTTCAAAGAGAGTATTGCTGTACTCATCTGCTGGTAGAACAGCATTCCAATCAGGTTGATAATAGGTTGTCGCATTTTTCTGGATATAGATGGGTGATGCCAGTAGATATTCATTCTTATCGAGGAGAATTGCCATACAATAAGTACCTGCTTCCATGTTATGCATTAATTGGGAATAAGATGGGTATATGCGGAAGAATGATGGATTATTATCCTGATATAAGACAAAATACTGGATAATTTTTGACTTTGTGTCTGGTTGTGAATGCCGTATCTCTAATCTTCCGTGTCCGGAAGCAGTATGATTTGGATTATTGTAGTATTCAGTAGGATAGGAGGGAACTGCCTGATAGGCTTTGGTAAGTGAATCTATTTCCTCCACAGTCCATGCTCTTTCTGCGAAGTTAGGCTTACTAATGTTGTTATTGGCTAAGAATAAGTCTTTAAAACCAGTCCATGTACGCATTTTGAGTAGCTGAGGTTGAAAGTCGTATTCAAACGAAGGCTCAAAGATAAAGTCCGTAGAAAATACTTTTTTCGATACAAAATGAGTCAGATTGGGTTTTACAGGACCAATGAAATAGGAAGACCTATTTTGAGAAGGATTATGAATAGTAAGTATTTGTTTACCCTGATGAATATACACATAGTTGCTACCAAAAAAGTTTTGTTTTACTGGCATCAGATGTTGATTTAAAACAGCTAGCTCTGTAGGAGACAGGTAGGGCTTCAGAGTGTCTATCTCTGTTTGTTTATGAAGTGTATCAGATGCATTTCGGATGAAAGGTAGTATTTTTTCTCTTTTTTTAGGTTTATAGAAACTTTGTGGATCAATACTTAGAATTAGCTTATGTTGTGCTTTCAGGTACACGCTATCCAGCTCAATTTGTAAGGTTTGAGTACGGATCTTTATATGATGATACCCTGAGTCGACATGAAAGCTATACCGCTGACCTACATCTGCCACCTGAAAATAGACAGGTTGTTCATCAATAAACAGCAAGTGAATTTGCTGGATTTTGCCATCTATTACTACAAATGGAGCTATTTGAGTCATGAGGTTTGGCATTGACAGATATTGTTTATAGATACCGTTTTTGGGATAGAGAAACTGAAAATAGGCGAGGCTATCCAACCCCATCTCTTTATGCCAGCGATTCCATTGCAATTTGCGATTGGTTTCTGCCTGGTTACCCTCAAACTTATTTCTTAATTGAAAGCTGTTTTTGATTTTACGGCTATGATAACGTTTGCTGAAATCAGGTATGTTGGGAGTTCTCAGTTCTGTAAATTTGCGCGTAATCCCATAGGCTGTCACATCAGCATTAGCAACAGGCTTGCCTTTGATATCCCGTACACTCACACGTATAGGAATAGCCTGCCCAGGAGATATGGTAGCAGGCTGAGTAGTTTCAATCTGTAATTGTTTATTTGCCAATGGTATTTCATACTCATTCTCATATACCTTATTATTCCAGATGTATTGTACAGAAGCAGAGTAGTTTTGACGAAGTGACGCTTTACGTTTAATCTGTAAGTCTGTATGATCTTGTCCGGAAGTGAGTTGTTTGTTTTTATGATGGAGTGTATACCAGAATGGAAGGTGTTTGGGGTTAACTATCTGCACTGATACAGAGTCAATTGTTCGGTTTGTAAAGACCTGGAAACCGGAAGATTGAGATTGTAGTTCTAAGGATACACTTTGAGAGGAATCTTCCAGTGAATAGGTTTTAGTATAGGGATTGACAAGTTCTTTGTAAGGTAAAGAAACATCTTTGTGTACGATTTCACCTTCTTCATCAGCATTTGCATATAAAGTAAGCATCGCCTGATGGGATTGGGACTTTCCTGCTACCAGATAATCCGCAACCAGTGAATCATTTTGTATAGACAATTTTAAAGTGGAAGAACTATATGCTCGGCTAAATGTTAGTGTGTGGTTGTGACGTTCGTTGTTGCTATTAAGAAATGCCGCATCCAGTTGGTATTGTATCGTGGCATTGGGAAAAATAGAGTCGGGTACTATGATTCGGGTTTCGCCTGTTGCATCCAGTTTCTGATCCTGCCTCCAGATTGTATCTGGAACAATCACCTGCGATTGAGGAAAGTTTCCTGTAGACTGTGGGTAGAGCCTGAGTTGTACACGAGCATCCATTACATTTAACTCATTCTCATCTATTCCTTTGGCAAATAGCTGTATTTTTTCGCCTGTAGTATATTCTTTTTTGTCGATGCGGATTGTAAATGTGTTGGACTTAAGCTCATAATCTTCATAGGTGAAATTTCCTGTCACATATTCTCCCTCTTTTTTATCCTTGAAAATAACCTGACAGGTAGTGCCTAACTTTATACGAAGGCTATCTGCAAGAATAAATGAAAACTCATATAAGCCAGGTTGATAAGGTTGTATAATACCTAATTTAATTTGCTTTTCCTGTGTATGTCCTTTGTAAAGCCATGCCTCCAGTTCTTTATGGATAGGATGTCCTGACCTTCTTCTACGAATAAATGCTTTCAATCGAACCGTGTCTCCAGCTCTGTAACGAGGTTTATTGAAGATAACTAGTCCCTGGTGACGTCGGGCAACTCTAACATCTCTCTGAAAGCCGGAAAAATTTGTTTCCCACCAGTTTCCATCAAACAGATGTGTTACGTCCTTAATCCAGCCTTGGGGATAACCACTTCTGACAGATGCATAAACCTGGTAAAAGGGCATGGTTATATACCCTAATCCGGGCCGTCCCAAAAAGACCCTACGCATAGTATTGGCTAAGTGGTTACTACCATATTGAGTGGTGACCGATGTATAGGAAGTAAATCCTTTATAGTCAATAGCCAGAAACCCTTTCCGATTAGTATTTCGAATGCGATACGACTGTGTTTTGGTATCAAAGGGAATCTTACGTTTTTTGAGAAACACATTAGCAGCAGAAATGCGATTGCCTAACGAGTCATGTAGATGGATGGCTAAGTCATTTTTATTATTCAGAAGCTTTATCTGTAACTGCCCGACTGACTTTAATTCATAAACCAACCGATCTTCTGAAGCATAAGCCAACAAATAGTGACCTTGTGGAAGTATACGAGTGTATGCTTTGGCTGTTTGAAAGGAATCTATAACAGTATGAAAGAATTTATCTGTGACAGATGATAAATCTTTCTTATAAATGGTACGAGCTTCTATATTAGTAATTTGAAAAACATAAGTATAGAAGCTTGTTGTCCGACTATGGACTAAGCTCTGGCCTATTGATATAAAGGAGAGAAAAACAAAAAAAGGGAGTAGAAAAAGTGTTTTCATAACAGCTTGCGGTTTTTCTTCAGATGCCGCAAGCTGTTAAATTCCATAAAAAATAAATTACCTTTACTATCAGATACCTGGTAATCAGATAACTTTTTAAAAGGTTATTTTCCTACAGGGATCGGTTTGCCAATACAACCACTAGGTTCCATAATATTGAGCAGTTGGGCTATTGTGGCAGATATATCTGTCACAAAAACTTCATCTATGCTGCTGCCATGTTTTACTGGGCCTCCATAAAAGATCACAGGCACATGCGTATCATAGGCATAAAATGAACCATGCGTAGTACCTTGTTTGCGACCTTCAAACCAGTTAGGCTCCAGCGCAATGTAGATATCTCCAGAACGTTTACGATGTATACCATTCTTGATCATTTTGATAAAATGCTCAGGCAGAATACTTTCATTGATTTCGTGAAGATTGATCACATTCGCTACCCCATTTAATTGCAGAAGGGAAGGTGTGATGCTTTCATAAATGTCTTCAACTGTTTTTCCTTTTTGTTGTAGCAAAGTATAGTTTAGATACAGTTGATTGTTTTCGTAACTACGTATCCAGTCACCTTCGCCAAATTGTGTGTTCAGTTGTTTTTTCAGGTTGGTAAGCATGGTTCTGCCATCAAATACTCCTGCTGGAACATTCATTTTTGTCATATGTTCTGCTGCAGGAGCAACCGCATGATCTGCACTCAAAAATACCAGTACGTTGTTTTTTCCGATATAGGTATCCAAATAAGTTAGTAATTCAGCAATATCACGATCCAGACGAAGATAGGTGTCTTCTGTCTCGATGGCATATGGTCCATACTGATGTCCTACATAGTCTGTAGAAGAGAAGCTAACTGTCAGAAAATCGGTTACTTTGCCTTTACCCAGATTTTCTCCTTTTATAGCAGCCAGTGCAAAGTCTTTCGTGATTGTATTGCCTGATGGTGTAGAACGAATTAATTCAAAATCGGCTGTTCTTAACTTAGGCAGGTCATGGGGGAAAGAAGAGCTTGTTTCGTTCCGGAAACGACCCTCATGAGCCTGATCGTCAGAGGTACTTTCGCTGTATTGAGCTGCATTTAGGAGAGGTGTCCATACCTGAGAAAGATATTTAGCAGCCAGCTTCTGCCCATTAAACTGTTGTACCCATTCTGGTAGCTGCTTCATGTAGTAATCACTTGTAATCCAGTTACCGCTGAACGAATCAAACCAATAGGCTGCATTGGCAAGATGCCCGGCAGGCAGAATGGCTCCCCGATCTTTCAACGCTATGCCGACAACCTTGGACTGCATATTGTTTGACAAACGTAACTGGTCTGTAATTGTAGTTACCAGCAAATTACGTGGGGACATCAGACCTGCCTGAGATTCACTGCCTATAGTATGTGCTGTACTATCTTCTGTACAATATACCACTTTGCCTGTGCGCTGATCAAACCATTCATTGCCAGCTATACCATGAATAGCTGGAACAGAACCTGTATATACACATGTATGACCTGGAGCGGTATAGGTAGGTACATAATTGTAGTGAGCATTTTTACAGGAAAATCCTTCACGTACCAACCTTTTAAATCCACCTTCACTAAATTTACTGTTATAGCGGATCAGAAAATCATAACTCATCTGATCTACTACAATACCAATTACCAGCTTAGGTTGTGAGCTGGTGGTAGCTTTGCTTATCGCTGGAGATTTCTTTGCAGATTTATGTTGTGCCTGTAAAGAAAGTGTGACAAGCAGTAGGATTAGTATTTTTTTCATTGGGTTTGTTGGTTTTTGCAGCAAATTAAAACAGAATTGAATATGGTTTGAATTAATTCTTTATTAAGTATTACGTTATTGGTGCAAAAACTTCTTTTGGGTAAACGTATTCTATTACTAATCAGGCTAAAGAAAACCGTTTGCCAGGTAAAGATTTAATTAATCCTTGTAGTTCAAGCGTAAGAAGTATGGATGCCATCTGATTAACTGGAATCTGCGATTTCCAACTGAGGTCATCAATTAGTATATCAGGTTGTGTTGTGAGCAGAGTCAAAATACTTTTTTCAGATTCAGATAAACCCTCTTGTTGCATCCATGGAATAGGTACTGATGGATTGTTTTTCTCGCCAGTTTCTTCTGCCCAACCTATCAGATACTCAAGATCAGATAATGATGTATAAATATGTGCCTGATGATTACGTATAAGTCGATTGCAACCTGCAGAGTAGGGTTGGTCGAGGCTGCCAGGAATTGCCATCACATCACGATTATAATCATTGGCAATCTGTGCTGTTATTAAAGCACCACCTTTAATGGCTGCTTCAACCACAATGGTTACATCTGACATTCCAGCTACAATGCGGTTTCTATCCGGAAAATGAGGGGCATCAGGTTTGGTTCCAAAAGTATATTCTGTAAGTAATCCACCGTTATTAAACATTTGCTGAGCTGTATTTTTATGTGCAGCCGGGTAAATTGTGTCAATTCCGCTTCCCAAGACGCCTACAGTTGGAACACTATGTTTGACAGAGGCTTTGTGTGCTGTAATGTCTATGCCGTAAGCCAAACCACTCACTACTAATACATCCGGATATACAGACAAACTTGTTATTAGTTCTTCTGTTATTTTCTTTCCATAGGTAGTTGCATTACGTGTTCCCACAATGGCAACAACCTTCTTCGCATTTAGATCTGCTGTGCCTTTGTAATACAATAACATAGGAGCATCCGGCAGTTGCTTAAGGCGAGTAGGATAATCCTTATTTGTATAGAAAAGTATTCGAACATTCTGCTTAAGTGCTTGTTCATAGACAAAATCTGCTACACTAAAGCCTTCTCTGGCATGTATAATCTCGGCTGTCTTGTCTCCTATTCCCGGAATTCGGGTTAGTTTTCCTTTTGAAGCTTTGAATACTTCCTGGGCAGATCCACAATAACTTACCAATTGTCTGGAAAGAGCAATGCCTATACCTGGTGTAAGACTGAGTGCAATCTGATGTATGATTTCTTCTTCCATTTAGACTAAAAAATATTTTTGATTTTATACAGTTTCAATGGTGTAGGTAAATGTTTATGTAATGGTTTTTTGTTTCTGTGTGAAGATATAGAGGTATGAAATTGTAAATTTAATGGAGATAGTAAATGTGAAATACCTGAGAGAGAGCATATCTCTAGTAAATATCTCAATAGAAACTAAAAATTTTCTGTAGTAAAATGAAGTATATTGAGAGATTATGCAAAATGATTTTTTGATAAAATAAGATAGTTTAAAGTGTAGATGTTTCTGTCACTATATGCTGTTGGTGAATGATAATATGAAATTCTATTGTGTTGATTTGTAGTTGTTTACAGCCTTATTGAGTTGGCCGGATATGTGGATTTTATTGTTTTGTTGTATCTTTTTTGTTACTCATTACTTTTGTAGGTAGATATACGGAATTATTTTACAGACACTTAAGTTATCTAAATAGAGGCATCAAAAATCTGCTTTGAATAGCATTGGAAGGCAAAAAATAAAAAACCTCCTTGTTTGTATTCAAAAGATTATTCAGATTTGCTGTCTCAATTGGAAACCTTTTAACCTCATATTACTCATGGCAAAAATAAAAGTAGGTATCAATGGGTTTGGTCGTATCGGTAGACTGGTATTTCGTGCAGCCGTTACTAACCACCCTGAAATCGAAATAGTAGGTATCAATGACTTGATTGATGTAGAATATATGGCATATATGCTTCGTTATGATTCTACTCATGGATTATTTAAAGGGGATGTGAAGGTGGAAGATGGGAAACTGGTTGTAAACGGAAACGCAATCCGTGTTACTGCCGAAAAAGATCCTGCTAACTTGAAATGGAATGAAGTAGGTGCTGAATACGTAGTAGAATCTACTGGTTTATTCCTGGATCAGGAGAAAGCTGGTTTGCATTTGAAAGCTGGTGCAAAACGTGTGGTTATCTCTGCTCCTGCAAAAGATGACACTCCTACTTTTGTAATGGGAGTAAATAACGAATCATATAAGCCAGAAATGACTATCATTTCTAACGCATCTTGTACTACTAACTGTCTTGCTCCTATCGCTAAAGTATTGAATGATAAATGGGGTATTGAAGAAGGTTTGATGACTACAGTACACGCTGTGACAGCTACTCAGAAAACTGTAGACGGACCTTCTATGAAAGACTGGAGAGGTGGACGTGGTGCTTATCAGAACATCATTCCTTCTTCTACAGGTGCTGCTAAAGCAGTAGGTTTGGTTATCCCTCAATTGAAAGGAAAACTGACTGGTATGTCTTTCCGTGTTCCTGTAGCTGACGTTTCTGTAGTAGACTTAACAGCTCGTCTGAAAACTCCTGCTACTTACGAAGAAATTAAAGCAGAAATGAAACGTGCTTCTGAGCAGGAACTGAAAGGTATCCTGGGATACACTGAAGACGAAGTGGTTTCTTCTGATTTTATTGGAGATGCTCGTACATCTATCTTCGATGCAAAAGCAGGTATTCAGTTAAGCCCAACTTTTGTTAAAGTTGTTTCATGGTATGATAACGAGTGGGGATACTCTAACAAACTGGTTGAGTTAATCACTTATACTGCTAAAATCTAATTTGTAAATAATAGCATAGTATATACTAAAAGCACCCTGCCAGTTATTGGTAGGGTGCTTTTTATGTGAGTTATTGAATTAGATAAGGTACAGAAACAATAGTTATTTTAATTGTTCATCCTGCATGGCTTCTATTTTAGCTTTTCGTTCAATAAGGCCTGCTGCACTTATAGAAAGAGGTACTCCTGGAAAGTCTGATGTCAGAAGACGCTGGAGTGTCTTAATTGCTTTGTTATCTTGGTCTAGCTGACAACCTCCTTCTCCTGTTTGTTTGATTGGTGTGACTTCGGCTTTTATAAACTCTCCATTTCTGTTAATAGAAACTTTTACAATAGGTGCTACTCCTCCTTCACCCGTCAGGCTGAAACGGCCATAAGTACAGAAATTGCCCAGGCTATAGATAATAAACCGATCCTTATATAAGTCTACTGAACGGGTAACATGTGGTCCATGGCCTAAAATAACATCCGCACCTGCATCGATCATCTTGTGTGCAAAATCATACGGATTGCCCCTGTTTTCTCCTACAAAGAGCTCTGTCTTTTTTGTAACATGCTGTGCTCCACGACCTTCTGCACCCCCATGAAAGGAGACGATTACTATATCAACGGAATCTGCCAGTTGACGAACCATCTCCTGAGCTTCTTTGATTTTGCGTATATCCAGAGTCCCTTCATTGGGCGCAAAAGCGATTAAACCATACCGGGTACTATCCTTTACAAAGACAGTAGTGGGAGCTACCTGTAACCCTGCATAAAGTATTCCATTGGATTCAAGTGTCTGCCTTGAACTTTGTCTTCCTACAGGTCCGAAATCTCCGCTATGGTTATTGGCCAGACTCATCATATCAAAGCCTGCATCTACAAGGTATTTTCCATAACGCGTAGGCGTCCGGAATGCATAGCAGATAGCAGGATTGGAACAAGTCTTTACCTTGCCACCTTTGTTTTTATCCAGTAAGGTTCCTTCCAGATTGCCAAAGGTTACATCGGCATTACGCAGTATCGTTTTGATTGAATCTGGAAAGATAGTAGCTCCATCATTGGGAGGTAAAAATGAAGAATCCGGATAATCAGTACCCATCATAATGTCTCCTACACCAATGATTGTAAGTGTGTCTGCCTTATGCGAAAGCGTATCTGATGAGATCTGTACAGTATCCTGTTTGATCTTTAATGTGTCCTGGGCCTGAATGGTGGCTGTATAGCTTACTCCTAAAGCAATGGTAATCAGTTTTTTATACATGGTGTTTTGTTCTGGCGAGCCGTAAAGATACCAAACCAGAGGCTGGCAGAAAAGGAGTAATCCAACAAAAGTAAAGAGCCTATTCTTTTTCATGGATACGAAAGCCTATTGCTGACCGTTCAGTTTGTTCACCATTGAGAAACCGCTCAAAACGATTTTCAAGAAACCGACATAAGTAATCATGCAGATAATGTAGAAAGGAAGAAAAGTCTGTTTCTGATTCTTCAGAATGAATAAAGAAATCTTCTTCTTCCGGAAGACGTACTATAAACCGGCCATTGAGTTTCTTAAAGAGTATTTCTACAATTAAAAGAAAACCTTGTCCCTGAGGAGGTGTGTCTGTATAGGGAATATTAAGGCCATATCGAACGTGCCAGAAACCTTTTTCATCCATCAATAAGGCCTCTGTTAAACTGGAAACTGTTTTCTGCTGATCTTCTCCTCCTATGAAGAAAAAATTTTCTTCAGGTATCTGGTAATAGTTTTTTACAGCTTCTGTTAATAACTGTGCGAACTGGAAACCCGCTTGTTCGTAGTTATGATAAAATTGGCGATCTGTTTGATAGATCTGTACTAATTCGGTGAATTTGGACATATAGTATTGGATTCAAATCTTTGTATTTACCAGCTTACGACTACATCTTCCTTGAACAATTGTGTTTTTCCTGTTGGATTAAAAAGAGAGAAGGCAATTACATATCTGCCTGATCTCACTTTGTCTCCTGTTTGACTAGTACCATCCCAGGTAAAGAATCCTTCAGTAGATAGGGATTGATTGGAGGCAATCTGTTTGACCTGTCTTCCAAGCATATCAAAAATGGTGATAGTAGCTATGTTGCCTTGTGTATTAAAATGATAGAGCAGGGACGTAAAATCATGATAACCATCTTCATTAGGGGTAATTATTTTGGGTGTAACCTGAATATTGGCGGTCGTGGAGGTTGCTGCAATAAACTGAGAGTTTTGATACCCTGGAGTGGCATAACCTTCTGTAGCTGCTGCTGAATGCCAGTTGGATGGCAGATTTGTGGCTGCATTGACATTGAGTCGCTCCAGTGATACTCCTTCTTTATCCTGTATCATAGAGAAATGATAATCCTCCGAATAGTCAAACTGATCTATGATAGCACCTTTTTCGTTGATTAGTACCACATTTCCTGCGGCATCATAGAATGTTGGCATTGAGGACATCACGACAAAGTTTTCAGTTATTGCTTTGGGATAGTTATCTTTTAGAATGGTGGCATCTGTTGTAAAGACAATAATTTTTTTGGGTGGCAACAGCCGATTAATAGTCGTGCACGTTTTCTTATTGGCAGGAATATCTTCTTCAATATTAGCTAGTTGCCAGTTCTGCAAATTGACATACTTGTCTGATCGGTTGTAAATCTCTACAAAGTCTACCCCGCCAACTCTGGGATTAAAAAGGACTTCATTAATCACTACGTCTAAAGAATCTGATATTTCAGGCAATGCCAGTACTGTTTGCAGAATATTGGTTTGTATATTCTGATTACAATCTTTGAGATTCTTTATGCTGAGTGTATATTCCTGTTTGGGTTGAATGCCTGATGAGAGAGTTAGGCGTACAGAGCGAAATGGATATTCACATACAATATCTTGTATCTGTATCGTTGGATTGAGAGAATAATTGCTGATGGTATTTGCTGAAATGCTATCCAGTTTCTCATTAAAGGTAAGCTGGAGTTGATTGGTGGTTGTAACTTCTGTTAGAGCCAGAGTAGGAGGGGCGAAATCTGGCTTGGAAGCTGCAACAGAGTTAGACTTTCCTGGTGTACCTCCTTCATCTGCTACAGACGCAGTCCAGTTATTTTCTTCACCACAAGGATTGGTGAGGTCAATAAGTTCAAGAGTCCATCCTCCTTCCGATTTTACAGAACTTTGATACCAGCTTATATCATACTTGATCCGATCAATTATTTCACCAGATGGATTCCGTAAGGTTAATTCATCTCCTGTGTTGTTTAATGAAGGGAGGCTACTAAGTGATACTACTTTCCCAAAGGCTTCAAATTCTATTGCATAGGTAGTCTTACATAAAATAACATATTCTTGTGGGGCTATCGTAAAATCAGGTAAAATAACTTTACTGGAAGGGTCATTGAGTGTACAACCTTTTAGGGAAAGACTTTTGTCTGTTACATTGTATAGTTCTACAAACTCAGCCTGTGGCAATTCTACCCTAGGGGATTCATCTGCAAGTAGTTCGGTGATGATAATGTCTTTATAGCTGATAGGGCGTATAGGTTGAACCGGTGGAGGGGTTGTTCCTTCTATCATAAAATCATCCAGAATAAAGCCCAATGCATTCGTAGAAGTATAATTACAAACAATCCCGAAATAATTGGTGTTGGCAAAGGTTTTGTCTGTTGCTGTGCCTTCGCTGACAAAAGCAGTTTCGGTAGATTGTTTTGAAAATAGTTGCCATTTCCCAGTGGCATCCCTATATACCCGTATAGTAAGGTTGGGATTGGTTGCTGCCCGACCTGATATTCCATCAATGATCTTAGTGGATGTACTCCCGCTTTGTTTGTATAGATCAACGCCATCAGCACTTCCGGTTTCGCCTATTCTAATATAATATCCATCCAGATCGTTCTTCAGATCAGCTTGAGAACTCATTAGATAAATACGTATGTAATTGTTATTGCTGGGTGCAAATGTCAACTGCACTGAGAATTCCCAGGTCGTATTATCAGCAGCTGTATTGGTTGTTGCTAAGGATATAACGGATGAAGACGATGATCCACTACTCTGTAGCTTTTGAGCTGCATTGACCCAGAAGGAGGTAATGTCACCTTGCCAGGCAGGATTTTGTGTAAAGTTGCCATCAGAAAAGTGCTCTGTCAATTGAGCCTTTAAGGAAGTAATAGGAAAAAATAAGGATAAAAATAGCAGGAGTATACCTGTCCTCATAAAGCAAAAGACTTTTTCGCGAAAGTAGAGGTAAATTTTTAAATTATTTATAGAGTTTATACAGAAAGAATACATCTGTAAACTATCTGAAACAAAGGGTTACTTTTTAAGTTAGAGGTCATAAACACTCGACAATCATTTAGTAACCTTTAATTGATAAGCACATGAAGAAAGTAAGTATGTCTTTTCTATTTTTTATTTTTATTCATTATGTATCCTATAGTCAGCTTTTGGATCGAATGTTAAAAAAGGTAGAAGATAAAGTGGTAGATAAGACAGAAGAAGCCATTAATAAGTCTACTCAAAAGAAAGATAAAAAGACAACAGAGAAGTCTGATCCTGAAAGTAAGCAAGCCCCGACAGATTCATCTGAGAGTCAAGAGAAAGAATCCGGTAGTGAGCATAGTAGTACAAATGGTAACACGCTGGAGATAACACCTCTCAAAGCATATAGTAAATTTGACTTTGTACCTGGTGATAAAGTAATTACCTTTGAAGACTTTAGTCGGGTAGGAGCAGATGATGATTTACCGGAAGGATGGAATACCAATGGTTCCAGTGAAATTGTTACGCTGAACAATTATCCAGGTAAGTGGATGGCATTAAAGGGGGGAAGTTATTCAGCCTTTTTACCTGAATTTATTACCAACATTCCAGAAAATGCTACGATTGAGTTTGATATGATACTTACAGAATCTGACGGAGGGATTTTCTTTCAGATCTTTAATGAGGAATTGAAACGTCGTCAGATAGAATGGACTGATTATCGGAAAGATGGTATCTCTATTGATTTATATGGAGACTGGATACAAATGGAGTCATATATTCCAAATCAACCTACTTTTCAATCCAATACAGACCATAGTATAAAAAGTATCTTTGAAGAGAATGTAAAAAAGAATATCAAAGTATCTATCTGGAGACAAAAGGAACGTTTGCGTATGTATCTGAATGATAGAAAGGTGATGGATATCGCAAGAACATTTAATGGTAGTAATGCATACAATACGATTCAGTTTGTAAAACGGACTGAAAATGACGTATATATTCGTAATATTCGGGTGGCTGTTGGCAATCCTGATATCCGTGCGAAACTGGCTGCTGGTAAATTTTCCACCAATGGTATTTTGTTTGATGTCAATGAAGATAAAATCAAACCAGAATCGTATGGAGTACTAAAGCAGATTGCGGAAGCCTTAAAATCAGACCCATCTTTGAAGGTTAAAATTATCGGACATACAGATAGTGATGGAGATGCGTCCAGAAATACAGAACTATCCAAACGAAGGGCTACCTCTGTAAAAACGGCTCTCTCAAAAGAATTCGGAATAGAAGATGCTCGAATGACAACAGATGGAAAAGGGGCTACAGAGCCTGTGAATCCAAACACTACTGCTGAAGGAAAAGCAAATAACCGTCGCGTAGAGTTTATTAAGACAAATTGATGTATTGAAGTTTTATATCAATGCAGAGATATAGAATACTATGTCTCTGCATTTTGTTTTTTCAGGATTTTGTATTGCTAAATGTCTGGTAAGTAAAAGAAATAAGTAGAATTAACTATTAATTCTATAAAGATTGTCTGTGAAAACTTCTCTTTTTAAATAAGAGTTCCTAATTTTGCAATCCTTTTACATAACTTATTTATTTTCTTACCTTATTTTAATTTAAACGCTTATGAAAGTAGCCGTTGTAGGAGCCACCGGGCTTGTAGGTGGCGAAATGCTCAAGGTTCTGGAGGAAAGAAATTTCCCTGTTACAGAATTAATTCCCACTGCATCAGAAAAGTCAATTGGTAAGGAAATTAAGTTTAAGGGAAACTCCTACAAGATTGTAAGTGTTGACGATGCTATTGCGAAACGTCCAGATATAGCTATATTTTCTGCTGGTGGATCTACTTCTCTGGCTCTGGCACCAAAATTCGCCGAAGTAGGTACTGTCGTAATTGACAACTCTTCTGCATGGCGTATGGACCCTACCAAAAAGCTGGTAGTGCCTGAAGTAAATGCACATGAATTGACTGCAGAGGATAAAATTATTGCCAATCCAAACTGTTCAACTATTCAGATGGTTGTGGCATTGAATCCATTGCACAAGGCCTATAAAATCAAACGGATTGTTGTATCAACCTATCAATCTGTAACAGGAACGGGTAAAAAAGCCGTGGATCAGCTTTTTGCAGAGCGGGAAGGAAATGCTGAAGTGCCTAAAGTATATCCTCATACTATCGACCTGAATGTGTTACCACACATTGATGTATTCCTGGATAATGGATATACCAAGGAAGAAATGAAGATGGTTAATGAGACAAAAAAGATTATGAGTGATGACTCCATTCAGGTAACGGCTACTACGGTTCGGATTCCTGTAATCGGTGGTCACTCTGAAGCAATAAATATTGAGTTCGAAAAAGATTACGATCTGAAAGATGTATTTGAGTTGTTGAAGAATGCACCAGGTGTGGTAGTAGTAGATGATGTGGCTAACTTTAAATACCCAATGCCAAAAGATGCACATGGAAAAGATGAAGTTTTTGTAGGTCGTATCCGTCGGGACGAAAGCCAGCCAAATACATTAAATATGTGGGTGGTAGCTGATAACCTGCGTAAAGGAGCAGCTACGAATGCTGTTCAGATTGCTGAATACCTGATGGAAAATGTATTGAAGCCTACTACGGTTTAATCAAATAGTAAATTTTCTTTCTCTTGAAAGGTGTACAAAACTCCGTAAAAGATATACTTTTGCGGAGTTTTTGTTTTTTGTATTACATGAAATAGTAAATCAGTGCAGAAGTATTGGACCGAAGTGAAAGCAAGCTGGCATCAGGCCTGGCAGAATACAATTTTTAGAAAAAAGTTAATAGGTAGCCTTCTTAGTGTACTCATACTCCTCGCCACCTTTCCTCTATTTTTTCAATACATTGCTAAACGGAATGGAACGCTTTTACATGATTGGCTACTGGAGAGTATTCCAGCTGTAGATGTTTCTGTTTGGGTCTTTCTGGTAATTTGGGGTATGGCAGTTCTCTCTTTGATTCGTTTTGCTAAAGAGCCAGATCGTACACTGTTATTTTTGACGGGATATACTTTGGTCTCCATTCTACGAATCATTACCATTCTAACAATCCCTCTGAATCCACCTGTAGGGCTTATTGAACTGGCAGATCCTCTCAGTAATGCTTTCTATGGAAAAAGCTTTGTAACCAAAGATTTATTCTTTTCCGGACATACCTCTTCCGTTTTTCTTATGTTTCTATGCTTACAACGTCCGGTAGATCGGTTAGTAGGTCTACTTGCAACACTATTGGTAGGCGTGGGTGTATTAATTCAGCACGTCCATTATAGTATAGACGTACTGGCAGCTCCTGTGTTGACATATTTGTGCTGGCTCCTGGCTAGGAAGATAACCCGTTATTAGTAATGCTAAAGCTTTCAATTATCAAAATGCTTCTGCCAGTTGAAAATATAATCCTCGCGAGGAATCTTGTCCTATGCCATAATCCAGACGTAAATTTAGTTTCTCTGAACGGTTTAACTGAAACCTAAGTCCTAGTCCATAGGAGTATTTGAGATGGGAAAGGCTGATGTCTTTGAATCGATGGGTGACATTTCCTGTACTACCAAATACCACGCCACCAAAGCGCCAGTAAATAGGAAAACGATAT
This sequence comes from Xanthocytophaga flava, assembly GCF_030068545.1. Taxonomy (NCBI): domain Bacteria; kingdom Pseudomonadati; phylum Bacteroidota; class Cytophagia; order Cytophagales; family Rhodocytophagaceae; genus Xanthocytophaga; species Xanthocytophaga flava. The sequence goes on from NZ_JASJOR010000009.1 coordinate 167,399, forward strand.
TCTGTCTGAAACACAAATTGATTACGATCCCGGTACCTACCATCATAATAACCTCTCATGCTATTATATCCTCCTAAGGAAGCTAGACTACGTAAGGGAACTTCTACTCCATCATTAAAGAATCCATAGAGCTGTAGTGCCAGTACTTGTTTTCTGTAAACCTTGATAAACTTACGAAGGTCTACCATATAATTGGTATATCTGTAATCAGAACCCAATGCTTCATTGAAATGATTAAACTGGATCTGAAGCAACTCTCCTTTATCTGGAACAAATGCATGGTTTCTGCTATCCCATGTAAAACTGAATCCAACACCAGAAATCTGATAACCATTCTTGCCCGGAATCTCTTCTCTATCCAAAAGTCCTCCTTTTTTATAATCAACTTCCAGGAGTCGTTGATATTCATATAACATACCTAGGAAGAAGCGTCTTCCTATACGTCTCTGAAGATGTGGATAGATATAGTATTGCTTAAAAATATAAGATTCTTTATTTGACTCTGGTGTATTCGGTCCAATTCCCCAGAATGAGTCAGGAAAGTAACTGTAGGAAACCTGCTGATTCAGAATATATCTTTCGTTAGCAAAGTAGGTAGTCCCATTTAATGCAATCACCAGTTGCTTGTTTAGTGAATAGAGTCCCAGCCCCTGTATATTCGAAGTTCGGCTACTTGTATCTTTGCGATTGGGACGAAAAGTGAAAGAGCCGGCGGCTCCAAATGCCCAGTCTGTCTCAATAGAACGGGCAATTACCGGAAAAATCAATAATGACCTTCTGGAAGGCAAAGAATCGGTAGGATTTTTTATATCCTGCTGATTTTGAGCAATAATAGTGCTGGTGGCAAATAAACAGATGAAAAAAAAACTACACCAGTGACAATGTGAACGGATCATGTTTAAGTAAATTCCTTACATAATTACGAAAATATCGTTGAATAAAAAATTTATAATTAGTTAACAATAATTTAACTTTACGAGGTAATAGTACAACTAGACACCTTTAAAGTATGATGGCTTCTAAACCGACAATTCTTGATAGCCCGGTATTTGTACTCGAAAACTCACTGACCGAAGGTCAGAAGAGTTTCTTTCATAAAAATGGTATCATTCAGTTTAAAAACTTTATCAGCAGAGACACAGTTAATTTGTTTCTGAGAGAGATTCATGCCATTGAGAAAAAGTGGCTGGATCAGAAGATTGAGAAGATAAACGGTATCCCCTTAAAATTTGGGCAGGATCAGAATGGAAACCGTATGATCCAACGCCTGGCCTTCACCTCTTTGTATAGCGATGTACTCAGAGAATTCTTACAAGACTCACGCCTGCAATCATTGGTTGAGTTGCTCTATCCGTATGAAGGACGCATAGGGGAAAATGAAAAAGATGGATTGGTGGTCAATCATTATGTGCGCACACCCAACAGTAACTTCTCCCAGATGGGGTGGCATACTGACAGTCCCAGAGATTTGTTTATGGGACAGCGTATCATGCCTATGCTCAATGTAGGCATCCATCTGGATGATTGTTCGTTCGAAAACGGGGGCTTGCGGGTCTTGCCTGGAACCCATAAGCAGGGGATGTTAAAGCTATTGTTTTCCAAAAAGTACTTTATTGATCACAATCCTGACCCGCGGGAAGTAGGTTTGAATGTAGATGCAGGAGATCTGACTGTACATGATGGGAGAATCTGGCACAGAGTACACATTTCACCTCATTATGGAGAGAAGAGTCGCAGGCGTGTGATGTATATTCCTATCATTACAGGAGACTATAAACCGAAGAATGAACACAGCAAAACTCCCTTCTATCACCGTTTTGCTAGTAAAGTTCAAAATTAATTGTTTCTACTCCTAGAAAAGCTGTTTGGAGAAAGCCAGATTCCGGTATTTCCCAAACAGTTTTTTTTATGGAAAAATAGTATGTTTGAAGTTGTATCGTAAAAGCTGAGCAAACCTAATTATATCTGAGTTTATGTCATATGCACTAGTAACAGGCGCAAGTAAAGGAATTGGAAAAGCGATTGCTATAGAACTTGCCAAACGTAAGTTTGATCTTTTGCTAATTGCCCGATCTGAGCAGTTATTGCAATCTGTAACAGAAGAGATCCAGAAATTGTATGCTGTACAGGTCAAGTATCTGTCACTAGATCTGTCTGATAATAATGCTGCAGAGCAGATATATAATTGGTGTAGACAGAATAATTATCAAGTATCTATATTGGTAAATAATGCGGGATATGGTTTATGCGGACCTTTTGATACCGCATCTATTGAGGAACTAACCAATATGATGCAGTTAAACATGACTACTTTGGTAAAGCTGTGCCATATTTTTTTGCCCATGTTAAAAAAACAACCCAAATCCTATATCTTAAATGTGTCCAGCACTACTGCTTATCAGGCTTTACCTGGTATGAGTGTCTATGCTGCTTCTAAGACGTTTGTATTAAGTTTTACACGTGGGCTAAAGCACGAATTAAAAGGTACTTCCGTGTCAGTTACCTGCCTGAGCCCTGGTTCTACAGATACAGCCTTTGTAGAAAGGGCTCGCATTACTCCCAAGGCATTGGAAGCTGCTAAGAAAGTAAATATGACACCTGAAGCAGTTGCAAAAGATGGTGTCAAAAAGATGTTTGCTGGTAAGGCAGAAGTCATCTCTGGAGGATTAAATCGACTGGGCGCCTTTATGGCGTGGTTGCTTCCTAAAGCAATGATTGAGAAAATTGCAGGGAGTATATATAAATAAAGCGTGAGTGTAAATCACGCTTTATTTATATATCGTCTTATTTTGAGCCATCTATACGCTCAATCACTGCACCCAGATTTCGTAATCTGGTATCTATCTGCTGGTAGCCACGATCTATTTGCTCCGCGTTATCGATGATACTCACACCCTTAGCTGACATAGCTGCAATCAATAATGAAACACCTGCACGAATATCCGGACTTGTCATACGGATACCTCGTAAAGGAATAGCACGATTCAAACCTATTACAGTGGCACGGTGAGGGTCACATAATATAATTTGTGAACCCATTTCAATAAGCTTGTCTACAAAAAACAATCTACTTTCAAACATTTTCTGATGAATAAGCACTGTTCCTTTCGCTTGTACTGCTGTTACTAAAACAATACTTAATAAATCAGGTGTAAAACCTGGCCACGGATGGTCGGATACTGTCATAATAGACCCATCAATAAAAGTGTCTATTTCGTAATGTTCCTGAGCCGGAATATAAATATCATCCCCTTTGATATCCAATCGGATACCTAATCTGCGAAAAGTTTCCGGAATAATACCCAAATGTTCAACTCCAGCATTTTTAATGGTGATTTCAGACTGGGTCATGGCTGCCATTCCAATGAAGGAACCGATCTCAATCATATCGGGCAACATAGTATGTTCAGTTCCTTCCAGGTAATCTACCCCTTCAATAGTCAGTAAATTGGAGCCGATTCCACTTATCTTTGCACCCATGCGATTTAGCATCTTGCATAGTTGCTGAATATAAGGCTCGCAGGCTGCATGATAGATGGTTGTAGTGCCTTTGGATAGGACAGCTGCCATCAGGATATTGGCTGTCCCTGTGACAGATGCCTCATCCAATAACATATAACAGCCTTGCAAATTGCTTGCATCAATATTGTAGAACCCATTTTGTGGATCATAATTAAATTTAGCTCCTAACTTCTCAAAACCAAGGAAGTGGGTATCAAGACGTCTTCTGCCTATTTTATCACCACCTGGTTTAGGGATGCGGCTTTTTCCAAAACGGGCAAGCAAAGGCCCCAGTACCATAATAGAACCACGCAGTGCGCTCCCTTTTAAGCGATAGGCATCACTCTCCAGATAGTTCAGGTCGATATCTTTGGCTGTAAATCTATAAGAGGACGAACTTAACTTTTCAACCACCACTCCCATATCACCTAATAACTCTATCAGTTTATTAACATCCCGAATATCTGGTATATTATGAATGGTAACAGGTTCGGGAGTTAATAAAACGGCACATACAATCTGTAAAGCTTCGTTTTTAGCTCCCTGTGGTATAATATCTCCTTTGAGGCGATGTCCTCCTTCAATGCGAAAAGAAAGCATATCTTAAGTTAAGAATGAAGAATAGTAAAAATGGTAAAATCTAGTGCGACCATTTATTATTCAACAAACGGCCTTTGGTTATTTCTGGTTACAAGACTAAAGAAAAATCCTGAAAAGTTGAGTATGAATATATAAAAAATCCCCTGCGAGAGGGGATTGGGAACGAATATATGTAGACTTTGATACCTTGACGATTATTTTTTACGCTTTTTGTTATTGTTCTTCTTGCCGAACTTATCGTTTTTCTTATCGTTGCGGTTTCCATTGTTATTATTCCGATTCTTATCACGGTCGTTTCTGTCATTGCGATTATCGAATCGGCGAACAGCTTCTGCTTCAAATAAACCTTCAGACTTCACCGTTTGGAGATCAATAGTTAGTTTACCCTTAGACATTTCCTGTATCTGCTGAATAACCACTTCATCTTCAATATTCTTTTCTGTCCAGGTTTGGTTGAATGCCTTCATCAGACGGCCAATATATGCAATTGCCCGGATTTGTTCTTCCCGGTTTGTAATAGCAATTGCTTTGTCCACAAGTTGAATTACCTGATACCCATACTGTTTGAATCTGAATTCGTGTGTAGGATAAGGTACTCGTTGAGGTTTCTTTCCTAATGCGGTCTTTTCTGGTGGTGGGTATGGGCTATCCACATCCAGATTGAAACCTGTAAGAATATACAAATCATCCCAAAGCTTCATGGTATAGTCCTGACCTTCCCGCATATTGGGATGTATCTCCCGCATAAGTTCAATCAGTGCATGAGCCAGGCGAGTACGTTTGTTCTTATCATCTATGGTAAGCAGATAACCTGCTAGTTTTTGTACATTACGCCCATATTCTTTCTGAATAAGGGGCTCAAGTTGGGTGTTATACTCAAAGTTCTCCATTCAAAGTGCCATTGGCAGGTTTGTATCAATGCAAAGATACTATTTTTAGATTAGATAAAAGAAAAGATATAGGATAAAAGCAATAGTAATTTTTGTAATTGTGTTTTTATCTGTTAAAGTGACATCTTTTTAAGAGAAAATTGTACCAAGAGGTTTACGTGCATACATTTTCCTTTCGTATCTTTGACTCAACGAGCTACTAATTATACATTACTGCTTTGAATCTCCGGATCTTACCAATTGTACTACTGGTATCTGTGCCTGTTATGGCACAAAACAGAAGACTGGATAGCCTTCAGAATCTGTTAAAAACTCTGCCCCAGGATACTAACCGTGTCAATGTAAATATTGCAATGTTTCGTAGCTTATTTGCATCCGACGTGAAAAAGGCTATGCCATATGCACAGGCGGCACTGCAGTTATCTCAAAAGTTACATTTTTGTAAAGGAGAGGCTAACAGTTATTCTAATGTGGGGATTGGATATGATGTCCAGAACGACTACTCGGCTGCTTTAGAGAATTTTCTGAAAGGATTACGAATATTTCAGGAAATGAATTTTTATCCAGGTATTGCAACCATATACAATAATATGGGTAATACCTATCGCCGGGAGGGCGATTTTGATGAAGCGCTAAAGTTTTATCTGAAATCCTTAGCTATTAAGCAGCGTTATGTGGCAAGTGACAAAATAGGTATTGGCCATACTCTGAATAATATTGCTGTTATATATGATAATAAGAAGGACTATACCAAAGCATTGGAGTATTATCTTCAGGCATTGGAAATAAAAAGAGAAGGAAAGGATAAAAAAAGCCTTGCTTATGCGCTCTCAAATATAGGAGTATTCTATCTACGATTACATCAGCAGGAGAAATGCATCGACTATCAGCGAAAGGCGTTGCCTCTTTTTGAAGAGACAAATGAAGGAATAGGCGTTCTGAATGTATATATGATTCTGAATGAAGCATATGAAGGTCTGCAAGATTTTGACAAAGCCATTACCTATGGAGAAAAAGCCTTGGAATTGGCAAAAAAGATAGGAGTAAAAGCAAGCATAGCGCAGGTAAGTGGGCGACTATCCAATATATATGTGCTTCAGAAAAACTATGAGAAAGCCTTTTCTTATTTGTCTTTGCAAAGTACATATCTTGACAGTCTGGATACAGATGAAGATATCCGGAAGTTTGAACGACTTAAGGCCGGTCATGAACTGGAAAAAAAAGAAATGGAGAACCGTGCTTTACTGAAAGATGCCAGAATAAGAAAAGCAGAGTTACTTGCCTTAACGAAAGACCAGCAGATAAAAGCAACGGAATTACAGTTGGCTGAGTTGTCACTTAGGCAACAGACAGAAGGCAGACAATTGGAAAAGCTTCAGTTTGAGCAAGAATTGGGAGGAAAAGAACTGGAAAATCTAAAATTGTTGAAAGACAAACAGATAAAAGATACAGAGCTGCAACTTAAAGAAGCTGTTATTGGAAGACAACAGGCTTGGGGTATCGCAACTGGTATAATAGTACTTTTGCTTGGTGCAATCTCTGTTACGTTTTATAGAAACTATCGATCCAAACGAGCAGATAATCAATTGCTTAATGAGCAAAAAGAATCCATACAACAACAAAATGAACGATTGGAAGAATTAAATGCTATTAAAGACAGATTGTTTTCTATTGTCAGTCACGATTTTCGGAGTCCTTTACACTCTTTGGAAGGTATTGTAGGTTTATTGCAAAATGAGGCCTTAACTCCACAGGAGACTAAGCTAGTAGTTACTCAATTAGGAGAGCGTTTAGGGATTACATTACATCTTTTGGAGAATTTACTTCATTGGGCTAAAACCCAGATGGAAGGTATGAGTGTACATCCAACAGTATTTGATGTGAAGACTATTGCAGACGAAAATGTTAGACTAGTTCAGGGGCAGGTTGTAAAAAAACGAATTGAAATTAGCAATGAGATGACCTCAAGGACTGCTGTCTATGCAGATAAGGAGATGATTAATCTTGTAATACGGAACCTGGTTAATAATGCCGTCAAATTTACAAAGTCCAATGGGAAAATAGCCATACGTTCATCATCCAATGAATCGTTTGTTCATATTTCTATTCATGACACTGGATTAGGAATGACAAAGGAGAATCAGGAACGTTTATTTAACACTGCGACAGCTTTTACTACAGTGGGTACAGGCAATGAAAAAGGTACAGGTCTTGGATTAACCTTGTGCAAAGACTTTGTGGTTAAAAATGGAGGAGATATTCAGGTAGAAAGTGAACCTGGTAAAGGATCAATATTTACCTTTTCAATCCCTAAACATCAATCCTGATGGTTTGTTTCTTTTGCCTTTAGTCGCAAAGATTGGATCTTGTTAATGAGGATGGTGTTAAACAGTATCTGTATAATCAGAGGCAAGCCAATCTGCATAAGCCAACTAAATAAAAGATCATTTGAGTATCCAAATGCATAAGCATCTGGCGCAGATGAGCTACTTACTATGATTAATAATGGAAGTATTGGTAAGAAAATTGCCAATAATGGGAAGATGATAATGGCAGTCGTTTTAAATAATCTGTTATAAGTACTAGATGTAATGACGCTATAAATCAAGTTGAGTACAGCCTGAATAATCAGTAAAAGCATAGAAAGTGTATAGAGGAAAGTAGTATAGTTTCTATAGCGGTTTGGTTTTCAGTACCGCTATAGAAATTTCCATATTATTCATGAATCATTAGTTTGGCAAAACTTAACAAAAGTGTTTTCTCCCCATCCTTCTCAAACTTAATCTTCGCTTTCTTATCCGGAGTACTAAAGTCAATAGAAGTAACCACCCCAAAGCCGAACTTAGGATGCTCAACTTTCATCCCGACCGCCAGAGTAGATGTATCACTCGCTATAAAGTTGGTTGAAGGAGCATGTGTAGTAGCTGGAGTAGTAACTGGTGGTGCCTTACGTGTTGTAAGATTCTTTACAAAGCTTGTATTACGTTCTGCTTCAAACACACGAGTATTTTGTGTCATCTTCATGTAGCTGGCATCGATCTCCTTTAAGAAACGACTTGGTTCACAGGTTTGCAGTCTTCCAAAACGATAGCGGGTTTCCGCATAGGAGAGAGTCAGTTTATGTTCCGCCCGGGTGATGGCCACATAAAACAAACGTCGTTCTTCCTCCAGATCTGCCATGCTGGACAACATCATCTGAGAGGGAAACAGATCTTCTTCCATCCCCACAATAAACACATGCTTAAACTCCAATCCCTTAGCAGAGTGTATAGTCATCAATGTGACCCGGTCAGATTTGTCATCCTTCTCATCATCTGCACTAGTCAATAGTGATACACTTTGTAAGAAAGAGGACAGACTTTTATCCGGACTTTCAGGATTATCTACATACTCTTTAATCGCATTCAACAATTCCTGAACGTTTTCATAACGAGCTAGTCCTTCTACAGTTTTATCTTCATGTAGCTCTTTCAGCAAGCCTGACGCTTTTGCTACATGGGCAGCTGTTTCATAGGCATCCTTAATAATAGAAGTTGCATGAAAACTTTTAATCAGAGCTGAAAAATTTTCGATAGGTGTAGACAACCGCTCTCCCAGATAAGGTTTAGGGTTTGCAACAACTTCCCAAAGGGTCAGGTTATTTTCCATGGCAGCTACTACTATCTTAGCCACGGTAGTATCTCCAATTCCTCGCTTTGGTAAATTGATAATACGTTTAAATGCCTCCTCATCACTTTGATTAATGGTAAAGCGCAGATAGGAGATCAGATCTTTAATCTCTTTCCGTTGATAAAACGAAACGCCACCAATCAGTCGGTACTTGATGTTTTTCTTACGCAATGCTTCTTCAAATGCACGGGATTGAGCATTGGTACGATACAAAATCGCAAACTCATCATTATGCCTTTGATGCAACATTTTCTCTTCAAAGATGGAGTTCGCTATCAAAGATCCTTCCTCATTATCAGAAGATGCTTTTATTAATTCAATCTTATTGCCTTCCTCGTTTGCCGTCCATACATTCTTTTGAAGCTGACTCTTGTTCTTGGCAATTACAGAGTTGGCTGCATTAACAATATTCTGAGTGGATCGGTAGTTTTGTTCCAGTTTTACAATTCTGGTATCTGGAAAATCGCGCTGAAAGTTAAGTATATTCTGAATATTAGCCCCCCGGAAGGCATAAATACTTTGCGCATCATCTCCTACCACACATATATTTTGATGAACAGCCGCAATCTTTTTGGTGATAAGATACTGAGAGATATTAGTATCCTGAAACTCATCAACAAACATGTAATGGAACTTCTGTTGATATTTATTGAGTACATCCACATGATCACGGAACAGCACATTGGTATTGAACAACAGATCATCAAAGTCCATTGCATTAGCTCTTCGTAATCTTTCCTGATACGTTTTATATACCTTTCCTAATTCTGGTACCCGACTTGCTTCATCATCTGCACGATATTCTGCACTATTCATATAGGCTTCTGCAGAAATCAGATTATTTTTGGCAGATGATATTCGGTAGAGTACATTGTTAACCCTATATACTTTATCATCCAGGCTCATTTCTTTGAGGATTGTTCGGATTAACGATTTTGCATCATCCGTATCATATATAGAAAACTGACTGGTAAATCCAATCTTTTGAGCCTCTATTCGCAAAATACGTGAAAAAACAGAGTGGAAAGTCCCTGCCCAGATATTGCGTGCATCAGTTCCTACTACCTTTTCAAGACGACTACGCATCTCATCCGCTGCTTTGTTGGTAAAGGTCAGGGCCATAATCCGAAATGGATCTACACCTCTGTTCATCAAATGGGCAATGCGATAGGTTAGTACGCGGGTTTTGCCTGAACCAGCGCCTGCAATAATCATTAAAGGGCCTTCTCCATGTGTTACAGCTTCGCGTTGTGGCTCATTAAGTCCTTCTAAGTAATTCATATTGGTTAATTAGGCAGGTAAGTTACTCTTTTCTACAATTTGCTTTCCGGGGAATCAAATCCTCTGTTTGAAGAAATATAGATTTGAAAAATGAGGCGCAAGTTACAAAAATAAACCCATGAGAAAACTCTCATGGGTCGAAATAGATTTTTATTGTCTGATAAAGTTATACTGCAAAACTTTCTCCACATCCGCAGGTACGGGTTGCATTAGGGTTTTTGAACTGGAAGCCTTTTCCATTTAATCCATCTGAAAAATCCAGCTCTGTTCCCAACAGATACAAAAGACTCTTCTTGTCAACCAAAATTTTAATTCCTTTGTCTTCAAAGATCTGATCCTGTGGTTGGATAGCTGCATCAAACTTCAGATCATACATTAAACCAGAACATCCACCACCTGATACTGCTACACGAATATTGTGCTCACCGTTTAACCCATCTTTCTGACGCAGTTCAATGATTTTATCTTTGGCTATATCTGTTATTGTAATCATGTCTATATAAAGGAAATGAATGAGAGATACCGATATTTATTTGTTTTTGATACTTTGCAAACAATGCTATTTTTACAAATATAAAAACGGATTGTCTTTTAGAAAAGTTCATTATGCAAAAAATAGAACATATAGGAGTAGCTGTCAAAGATGTAGATTTTTCAGAACAGTTATTTGAAAAGTTATTGGGAGTTGCTTCTTACAAGCGGGAGTTTGTAGAATCTGAGAATGTAATTACCTCTTTTTTTCAGGTTGGAGATAGCAAGATCGAATTATTACAGGCTACTAACCCTGATAGTGCAATTGCCAAATATATTGAAAAAAGAGGAGAGGGTATGCATCACATTGCTTTTGAGGTGAAGGACATCTATGCTGAAATGAAGAGATTGGAGGGAGAAGGGTTTACACTGATTAATGCAATACCTAAGTTTGGAGCAGACAATAAACTGGTATGTTTTTTACATCCAAAAACAACTAATGGGGTCTTAATAGAGTTATGTCAAGCTATTGAGAATATGTCTGGCAGTTAGAGTATTCAACTGCCAGACATATATATTTAGCTCAGAAATTTGTCTATTATAGAAAAAATTCGCTCAGTTGCCTTTCCATCCCAAAGAGGCGGAATGCCACAAGTTTTGTAACTGCTCGTATTAATCTGATTTACAGTTGTCAGGATTTTTTCTTTGTCAAAGTGCAGAAGTGTATTGGAACCGAGATCTATCGTAGATGGTCTTTCTGTGTTAGGTCTCAGAGTAATACATGGCACCTTTCTGAATGTTGTTTCCTCTTGGATTCCACCGCTGTCTGTAATGACATAACGGGCATGCAGAATTAGTTTCTGGAAATCCAGGTATCCTACAGGATCAGATAGAATAAGATTGGGATTAGTTTCTACTTGGTCATACAGATTAAATTCTTTAAGACGATTGAGTGTTCTGGGATGAATCGGGAAAATAATTTTTAGTTCTCGGGTTAGTTCGGCAATAATATCCAGCAGTTGTTCCAGTCCGGAGAGAGTATCTACGTTTCCTGGACGGTGCATAGTCATCAGGGCATAGTGTTGAGGCTGTATTTCCAGTTTTTCCAGTATTTTGGATTGCTGAATATCGGCATCATATGCTACTAATGTATCAATCATTGTATTACCAACCAGATGAATTGATTCTGGAGATTTTTTTTCTGCCAGCAAATTATCAAGTCCGCTTTGCTCTGTTACAAAGAATAGGTCCGTAATTGCATCTGTCAATATCCGGTTAATTTCTTCCGGCATCTCTCTGTCATTGCTACGTAAGCCACTTTCTATATGGGCTAATGGCGTATTTGTTTTATTTGCTACCAGTGCTGCTGCCAGTGTAGATGTAACATCGCCTACTACTAATAGCATATCTGGTTTATATTCACGAACTACCCCCTCAATACCCTGCATGATCTGAGCCATCTGAGTAATAACAGTAGTAGTTTCTGCCTGAATTCGGTATTGTGGTTGTGCAAGATGAAGTTCCTCAAAAAAAACATCACTCATATTGTGATTATAATGCTGACCTGTATGCAATAATTTATGAGTAAGCTGAGGGTATTGTTGTACAACCTTATCAAATTGAGTGATTTTAATAATATTGGGACGTGTTCCTACAACTGTAAGCAGTTTTTTTTGCATTTTTCTGTTTTTGGTAAGAATTGAGTATCCTATTGGCTGTCGAATCTTCTGCGAATCCACTGAAATGGTGATCCTAAGCGTATAAATATACGTTTTAATAGCGTCTTTTTACTTGTATCCTCATCATAGTATCCATATCCGTATCCATACCCATATCCATAATTATATCCATACCCTGAACTTGTTCGAAAATCGTTAAGTACAATAGCAAGATTTTTCGCTGTTTTTTCCTGATATAGTTTATTGATAGTTTCTAAAAAGATTTTCTTGGATTTTTTTTGCCTAACCAGATATATATTTACATCTGCAAACTTCATAGCAATGACCGCATCTGTTACTAAACCTACTGGTGGTGTATCTATAAGAATATAGTCATACTCATTACGTAAATCTTCCATAAGCTGCTCCATTGCCGGACTCATAATTAGTTCTGATGGATTAGGCGGAATAGCACCAGCAGGTAGAAGATGTAGATTGTTAACAGGGGTATGAACAATAGCATCCTGCCATTTCAATTTACCTATAAGCACTTGAGTAATGCCTTTATCTCCCGGTAAATTAAATTCCAGTTGTAATTTTGGCTTCCGTAGATCCAAACCTACCATCAGTACCTTTTTGTCAGAAAGAGCCAGAATAGAACCAATATTTAATGTAAAGAACGTTTTTCCTTCTCCACTAATAGTAGAAGAGACCAAAACAACTTTATGTTCAGACTGGCTAGCCAGATACTGCAAATTAGTTCGGATGGAACGAAAAGATTCGGAAATTATAGATTTAGGCCTGTCAATTACTACCAAATTAGACTTTCCTGGTCGTGGGCTATGACTGACAATCCCTAAAATGGGAACTCGTGTGTTTTTTTCAACCTCACTGCGGTCAGTTATAGTGTCTTTTAACAGGATTTTAATGATAATAAATGTTGCAGCAGTTGCCAGGCTAATAAATATTGCAGTAACATATGCAGAATTAGGTTTGGGACGAATAGGACTTCCAGGAAGATATGCATAATCAAGAACGACTACATCTGATAATGTGGCTGCTTCGGCAATGCTATAACTTTCTCTTTTGGCCAATAGTGATTGATAATTGGCTGCGTGTATTTCATAACGTCGACGGATACCTGTATTCTCACGTTGTGTTGACGGAATCTTATCAAGTTCAGTTTCGTATTTTCGTATTTCCTGGTTAATAGTACGCAAGTTATTTCCCAAAGCATCCTTATAGCTTTGTAAAGTTGTAAATAAGTTTTTTCGGGCTAATTCGAGTTGTCTATCAATACGTTTTAAGTCAGGATTATTTGGTGTTAACGATGTTTGCATTGTATTCCTCTTAATCTGTAACTGGTTAATCTGCGACAAAGAACTGGCAAAACGACTATCCCCTGTTCCCATATTGGTTGTAGATATTAAACTTGGATCCTTGCCTTTACGCACAGATGCTTCTAATGAATCTAATGCCCGAAGTTCTAACTCCATGTTTGCTTTTTGATCAATGTACCTTACAAGGCGGCTTTGTGAAAAATCAGGGCTCAGATTAATAATGCCTTTGCTACGTTGAAATCTCTCAATTTGTTGTTCAGATGAATTTAATGAATCTCTGTAGGCGGCTAATAACTCTCCAATGAATTTTAATGTGTTTTTAGCTACTTTGGTTTTTTCCTCAACAGATCGTTCCTGATATGCTTTAATTAAGGCATTGACAAAATCCATCGCTCTTTCTGGAACATTGTCCTGACAGGAAATATAGAGCATAGATGTTGCTTCATTTCCGCGAGATATTCCTACACTTCCTCTGAATTTACCTATAGGTGTCCAAGGATAATGTACAATAAAAGAATAGGGTTCATTAAGATTTGGATTACTTGGCCTTTGGGTATTTTTTGTGATAGAGAATATGCCAAATTGATTATTGATTTTTTCATTGATTCTATGTAATGAACTAATCTCTTCTTCCCCTCTTTGATAGCTGAATTTAAATCTGGCTGTATCTAAGAACTGAATATTGAAATTTTGTTCTCTTGCATAAAAAGTATCAATTTTAACAATAAATGGAGTGTTTTTATATAATTCTGTTGTTTTAAATCTACCCATGGCAAAATAGGATACATCCACAAAGTCCATAAGGGCAACCGATTTTTCTATAACACTTTGAGATTTTATTATCTCAATTTCTGTTGTCAGATTCTTTGTTAGATGAAGAATGTCCCATTCTTGTAGTTGGGCTGCGTCTGCTCCTAGGGTTGTAGATGATTCATCTTTAACAATGATAGTGCCTGTAGAACTATATATAGGAATAGTATATCGATTGTACAGATTTGCACTTATTATACCTATAATTAAACACAATACAATTACCCACCAATGGCTTAGAATTAGTTTAAATATTTGTCCAAAATCAATATCCTTATTCTCCAAAGGTGAGGAAAACTCCTGATTCATATTAAATGGCCAAGCTGGTTATTTAGTGAAATTGTTGATAGTATTGACGGTACTTATGATTAAGAGAGGAACAGTAATTACTGTAGATAATAATGCAATTATCTGGCTTGCCGTACTAAATTGTTTTCTGCGAAGAGGGTCTACTACAATGATATCATTGGGTTGTAATCTGGATAAGATAGGAGATACTGGTGTCTGGGTCGTTAAGTCAACTCGATAGGTTGTCGTTTTCTTTGTTAATCGATCTGATCTAATAATTCTGACAGTTTTCATATTGCCTAATTGTGTTACCCCTCCAGATTTAGCTATTGCCTCTGTAAGAGTCATATATTCATTGTCCGCTTTCAGAATTCCTTGACTGGCTACCTCCCCTAATACTGTTACTGAATAACTAAGTATCTTTAAATTTACAGTAATACCTCCATCTGATGTAATAATATACTTCGATAATGCTGCTTTTATAGTGTCTGCTGCCTGCTCAAGTGTTAATCCTGAAACTTTTACTTTACCAATATAGTGCAGTTCAATAGCACCATTCTTGTCAACCAAAATTCCAGTTGCATACCCCCCTGCTCCCCCTGCCGCTGATCCTGTTGCACTTACAGGTGTATTAAATGGACCTAATACATTTTGTCCTTCTTCATTTGTGAAGCCAGTCATTTTTATGGACAGGATATCAAATGGTGCTATTGTGAATTCATAATCTTGGTTAATATAGGTAGAGTCAGGTGCATCTGCTGCTGTTTTCTGAAAGTAGACAACTCTTTTATATGGAATGCAACCAAAAGATGATATAAGTAGAACTATAAATACAAACCAGATGTAATATTTCATAAATAAGCTATATGCTTCAAACGCTCAATCAATAGAATGTGATAGACAAATGTATGACAAAAAAACGATTCTCAGGTAATTCTATTACTAATCTGAAGAAATCCCTGTTTTTTGATTCTTAAATGAGCATTATTTTTGTTGCTTTGTTAATTGTTTGTAAAGATTTACCTACTACTGATTTTATTTTTTATGGATACAACACGTACAGAACTCGCTTCCTTAGGCGAGTTTGGACTAATAAATCACATAAACTCACGTTTCTCATTGCAAAATCCTGAGTCCATTAAAGGCATAGGCGACGATGCCGCTGTAATTGCGCAGGATGCAACTCATTACACACTTCTTTCTACAGATATGTTAGTAGAAGGTGTACATTTTGATCTTAGTTATACGCCATTACCTCATTTGGGTTTCAAAGCTGTTGCTGTAAATGTCTCGGATATTGCTGCCATGTATGGTATTCCCAAACAGATTGTAATAGGATTGGCTGTAAGTAATAGATTTTCTGTAGAAGCTATAGACGCCTTTTATGAAGGTGTAAAAGCTGCCTGTGATACCTTTAAAGTAGATCTGATTGGAGGTGACACCACATCTTCCCGTTCTGGATTGGTTATTTCAATATCTGTTGTAGGTGTAACAGAACATGATAAGGTCGTGTATCGCAATACTGCCAAACCTACTGATATTGTTTGTGTAACAGGTGATCTGGGGGCTGCCTATCTTGGATTGCAAGTTCTGGAGCGAGAGAAACAGGTATATATGCAAGACCCTTCCATGCAGCCAGAGTTAACAGGTAGGGAATACATTTTGCAACGCCAGTTACGCCCTTCTGCCCGCATGGATATTATTCATGAACTGCGTGAAATGGGTATTGTCCCTACAGCTATGATTGATGTTTCCGATGGTGTAGCTTCAGATATTCTGCATATTTGTAAACAGTCCAAT
The DNA here is from genome assembly GCF_030068545.1 of Xanthocytophaga flava. Lineage (NCBI taxonomy): Bacteria > Pseudomonadati > Bacteroidota > Cytophagia > Cytophagales > Rhodocytophagaceae > Xanthocytophaga > Xanthocytophaga flava. The sequence continues at coordinate 183,707 of NZ_JASJOR010000009.1, forward strand.
GTGGGAGTTGCCTTGTTTGAGGATAAAATTCCTATTGATGCTACTGCTTACGATACTGCAATAGAGCTAAAGCTTGATCCGATTGTTTGTGCGTTGAATGGGGGTGAAGATTATGAATTATTGTTTACCATACAACAGTCTGACTACGAAAAGATAAAAAATCATGCAGACATTTCCCTTATTGGGTACATACAGGAAGCTGCAAAGGGCAACGAACTGGTGACAAAATCTGGTAATCGGATTGCCCTTCAGGCTCAGGGGTGGACTCATTTCTAATAGACCGGATTTGATATCAGTGTATGATCAGACCGAAAGAATTGCTTACATAAAATTTATCTTAAAAGTATTATAGCCCTTTCTTGAGAAAAGAAAGGGCTCCTTTGTGTATGTATTGTTTCAAAAAAGATTTGTGATAAGGTGTTTTTTCTTTTGAATGGTCGGATTTTTCGGAAGGCATTGTAATTTATGGCCTTAAACAGAAATTGTTATGGTGCGTATTTTTTATAAACAGGGAAAGTATATTCAGAAAGAGATGGATCTGCGGGAGTTGAGTCACCTGGAAAATGTTCTTTGGATTGATCTGCAGGGGGCAACTCGTGATGATGAAGAATGGATCGAGACAAAGTTTAACGTTAGTTTTCAGACACCTCAGGAGATTGTTGAAATCGAGAGTAGTGCCCGTTATTTTGAACAGAATAGCACCATTAATGCCAATTCTAACTTTCTACAGCCTGATCATAACGGCTATCACTTGTACCCGGTTTCCTTTATGTTGCGAAACAACATTTTGTTTACATACCGAACAGGAGACTCCAAAACTTTTGCAGATACGGTTCGGAAAATGAAGGTAAATGCCGAAATGTTTTCTACAGGGGATGATGTATTCCTGACCTTACTGGAAACCCGGATTGAATCGGATGCTGATTTACTGGAAGGTATTTCCAGGGAAATTACGGTAATGAGTAAAAAACTGAATTTGGAAAAAAAGCCTAATGAAAACTACGTCTTGAAGATCAGTGAATTACTGGAATATGCCATGATGGTTAGAGAGAGTACCATTGACAAACAACGTGTAATGTCTGCTGTATTGCGTAGTGCGTTATTTTCAGACTATCATAAAGAACGATTACGCATCATTTTAAAGGATATATCTTCTCTGCTGGAGTATGCTACTTTTAATTTTGAACGACTGGAGTATCTTCAGGATACCATTACCGGATTGATTAATCTGGAGCAAAACCAGATCATCAAGATATTTACTGTCTTTACGATAGTCTTTCTGCCTCCAACATTGATTGCAGGTATTTTTGGAATGAACTATCAGATTTTACCTACAACTGGAAAGGAGTGGGGCTTTTATTTTGCTTTGCTCTTAATGATTTTATCCTCTGCCTTAATCCTGTACTTTTTTCGCCGAAAACGCTGGATTTAATTCCCTGGGTACTTATACCTTTACCTGAAAATAATCAGCTATCAGATGAAAAAAGCTTTTCTATTAGTGGCTTGGGTATTAACTATGTTACACTATGTTAGTGCTCAGGATACTACACATGTTACACCACCTGCTAATCCTTCTGTTGCTCCCAAAGAGAAAGACGCCTTAAAGTTTAATCTGAATGAAAGTGGCTCTCATTTTTTTCAGGTCACTTTTTTAAATCAAACCTGGGTGAGATGGAATCAGAGTAACCCTGGAACAATGGTAGATGGTATGGCCAAGTCAAATACGTTTGATATTGGTTTGCGCCGTACCCGTATTCAAATGTTTGGACAAATAACAGATAATGTGTTTGTGTATTTTCAGTTTGGGCAAAACAACTTTAACTCACAGTATAATTATAATTCTTCAGGTGGACTTAATCGTAAGAATGCACCTTTCTTTCATGATGCGGTTGGGGAGTATAAGGTTACAAAAGGAAATCAGTTGAAGTTAGGAGGAGGGCTGACAATTGTGAATGGCCTTTCCCGCTTTTCCCAGCCTAGCGTAAGCAGTATCATGACTTTGGATGTACCAGTCTTTGCACAGGCTACCGTTGATCAGATAGATCAGTTTTCTCGTAAACTGAGTATATATGCTCGTGGTCAGATTGGGAAATTTGATTATCGTGTAACTATTAGTGATCCGTTTCCTGTCTTGAGTAATGGATCTGTAGCCTCCAAGCCTACTGCTAATGCGACATTTGCGCAGAAAGGACACTCTCATCAGTTTCAGTCCTACCTGATGTATCAGTTCTTTGAACATGAGTCACATACCACCCCAGGGTATATGACAGGAACTTATCTGGGGAAGAAGAAGATATTTAATATAGCTGCAGGTATTATTACACAGCCTAATGCTATGTGGTATGCAGAAAGTAATGGAGATACAACCTATACTAAAATGCTTTTGTGGAGTGTGGAGTCATTTCTGGATATGCCTGTAAATAAAGGAAAAGGTACTGCTTTATCTGTTTATGCAGGTTTCTTTAATACCAATTATGGCCCTAATTATTTGCGTTTCAATGGGATTATGAATCCTGCTACTAGCAGTAATGCCACGAATGCTGTTTCGGGAGCAGGTGGAACGTATGGTAATGCATTCCCTATGTTTGGAACTGGTAAAGTATTTTACAGCCAATTGGGATACCTGTTGCCAACCAGTTTTCTTGGAGAGAAACATGGTCAACTGATGCCTTATGCGACTTGGATGCATGCCAGTTATGATAGATTGAATGGTAAGTCAATGGATGTAATTGATGTTGGATTGAACTGGTTGATTAAAGGACATAATTCCAAAATTTCTCTTGACTATCAGAATCGCCCAACTTATCAGACTGATTCAAATGGAAATGTACAGACTAGTGATCGTAAAGGGACCGTATTGCTTCAGTATCAGATTTTTATCTAATATAAAAGTGAGGAAATAAATAGCTCCAGCTTGTTACAAGCTGGAGCTATTTATTTTTAATTGATTTTTAATCTGTATTTAATTCGAGTTTAATAGTACAAAAGCACATTTGTAATGTAGATAGCAGAAGAACCCTTACAAATACTATTAGGTTGAAATGCGCCAGCAAACAATGAAAAGATCAGAGCCTGTTGTGATGCCCAAAGATGGTTTGGGTGGATTGCAAGAGAACGTCAACTCTGATGTTTTATCAGGGTTTTTGGTGTTTCTACTGGCATTGCCTCTAAGTCTTGGTATTGCAAAGGCAAGTGATTTTCCTCCAATATATGGTGTGATTACAGCCATAATAGGAGGTGTTGTGGTAAGTATATTTGCTGGCTCTCCTCTTACAATCAAGGGGCCTGCTGCTGGGTTGATTGTAATTTGTACTGGTGCCGTAACTGAATTTGGAGGAGGAGAACATGGATGGCATTTGGCTTTAGGTGCAATCGTTGTGGCAGGAATGATACAGGTTGTCTTAGGTTTTCTTAAACTTGGTAAGTATTCTGATTTTATTCCAGTATCAGCTATTCATGGTATGCTGGCTGCTGTGGGTATCACGATTTTTGCCAAACAGATTCACACCCTACTAGGTGCTGATCCTAAAGATCTGGAAGGATTAAGTTCGATTGCTTTATTAGAGCGTATACCTACCAGTTTACTGGAAATGAACACTTCTATTGCCATGATTGGTATTATAAGTTTACTGATCATGTTTGGAATGCCATTGATCCAGAACAAAATAATTAAAAGAATACCTGCTCCTCTTATTGTGTTGCTGGTAAGCATTCCAATGGCAATCAGTATGGATTTTAAAAATACTCAACCCGGGTTTTCTCTTGTAAAAGTTGGAAGTCTGATAGATAGTTTGAGCCCGAATGTGGATTTTTCAGGGATTCAGATGACGGGAGTGTTTATAAAATATGTAATCCTGTTTTGTTTTGTTTCTACAATAGAGTCTGTTTTGACTGTCAAGGCAATAGATGGATTGGATCCATATCATAGAAAGTCTGATATTGACAAAGATATTCTGGCAATTGGGATCGGAAATGTTGTATCTGGTTTGCTGGGAGGATTGCCCATAATATCGGAGGTGACCCGTAGTGCTGCCAACGTAAATAATGGAGCCAAAACTCGTTGGGCTAATTTTTTTCATGGTTTGTCATTGCTTGTATTTGTCTTGTTAGCTACTCCGGTTATTGAAATGATCCCTAATGCGGCATTGGCTGCAATGTTGATCTTTATAGGCTATCGCCTGGCCTCTCCCAAAGAATTTCGCCATATGTATGAAATTGGCTGGCAGCAATTGGTTGTTTTCCTGGCAACAATTATAGTTACGATGGTAGAAGGCTTGCTCATAGGTGTATTGGCAGGTAGTGCAATCAAACTTTTCCTAAACCTTTTTTTAGGAAAAACACAGCCTAAAAATATTTTCAAAGCTCAAATTGTTCACTCCAATCACGGTACCCGTCATGAGATTAGATTGTCAGGCTCTGCCACATTTAGCAATTATCTGAGTATTAAAAAGGAAATCGATCAGATTCCAACCACAAATGATGTAATTGTTGATTTATCCGGAGTGACTCTGGCTGATCATACAGTGATTGCTAATCTGGAGGCTTTAGGGAGAGATTTTCAGGCTGGAGGCGGTCAATTTTCTATCATTGGCCTGGAAGAATTACAATCATTAGGACATACAGATTCTTCTACTCATCGTAAAGTAAATATAGCACGTATGCATATGGGCTAACTAAAATATTTCATCTAAAAAATTTAAATGTACAGTACCCTTTTGAAGCAAGACCCAAAAAAACTTTCTTCTTTGAAGAAAGTTTTTTTTATTTTGACCCTGATTAGCCTAAGACCTCTCTATGAAAATACTTGTAATTGAAGATGAACCCAAAGTGGCCTCTTTTATCCAAAAAGGACTGGAAGAACAAACATATGATGTAGAAATAGCTTTTGATGGGTTTATTGGGCAAAAAATGGCTCTAAGCACTTCCTATGACGTAATCATTATGGATGTGAACCTACCACAGATTAATGGGTTTGAGTTATGTAAGAATTTGCGAAATAATCATTTGAGGACTCCTATACTCATGCTTACCGCCTTTGGAACTACTGATGATAAGCTCACTGGCTTTGATGCCGGAGTAGATGATTATATGGTCAAACCATTTGAGTTTAGAGAATTGCTGGCTCGTATTAAAGCATTATACAAGCGTAGTACAGATGCAGGGAGTTCTAGTAATATTCTCAGAGTTGCTGATCTTGAACTCAATACAGATGATAAAAGTGTGAAACGGGGAGGGAAAAAGATCGACCTGACCGCAAAGGAGTTTGGTTTGCTGGAATACTTTATCCGAAACAAAGGTAAGGTTGTTTCCAGAGTGGATATTGCTGAAAAGGTATGGGAAATCACCTTTGATACGGGTACTAATGTGATTGATGTATATGTGAATTTTCTGAGAAAAAAAATTGATAAAGATTTTGACCCTAAACTAATTCATACGGTAGTGGGTATGGGATATATTCTTAGAGAAGAGTAAGGCTGGTTTTGTTTTTTGAAAGTAGTATAACACCAGTTTGTTAAAGATGTATGAAGATCCGGACCCGAATAGCCTACCTTTTTGCTGTTATTGTAGCTTCTTTATTGCTGGTATTCTCTGTTGGTATTTACTATTTTTCTGCTGATTACAGAGAACGTGAGTTCTATGAGCGTCTGAGAGAGAAGGCTATTACTACAGCCAGGTTGTTATATGAGTCCAATCAGAAAATTACTCCTCAGACACTCAAATTAATAGATGAACAGGATAAGGTTGTCTTGTTTGAAGAAAAGGTAACGGTCTTTGATGATAAAAACAATCTGATCTATTATAATCATCCGTATCCGGAACCTATCGATCCTCATATTTTAAGTCAGATCTACAATGCCAGGGATAAGGAAATTAAACGGAGAAAAGGGGAGGTGGAATCCTTGTATAAATATTATCCGGAAAAAGAAAAAAATCTCATTGTTGTTGTCTCTGCTATAGATCAATATGGATTAAGCAAGCAAAACTTCCTGATTACTATTTTGTCTGTTGGCTGGTTTGTGGGAGTATTAGTAATTGTATTTGCCGGTTGGGTTTTTGCCGGAAATGCACTAGAGCCTATTGCGGATGTTATATTTCAGGTTGAACAGATTGACTCTACAACGTTGGATAAACGGCGGGTACAAACTGAAAATGACAAAGACGAAATTGCACAGTTAGCACAGACATTCAACCGAATGCTAGACCGGCTACAGGAATCTTTTTATATTCAGAAAAGTTTTGTTGCCAATGCCTCTCATGAATTGCGTACACCCCTGACTGTTATGCGTGGTCAGATAGAGGTAACCCTACTGCATGAAAGAGCTAATCAGGAGTATGTGAAATTGCTGAAATCTCTCTATGAAGATGTAACTGGAATGACGGATCTTACGAATGAGTTACTGGATCTGGCACATGCAAGCTCAGATCTGACCACCTTACCATTCGAAAAGAAACGGATTGATGAGATAGTATTGCAGGCAGAAGCAGATTTGTTACGAAAAAAGCCTGACTATGATGTAATACTGGATTTTGCAGAACCACCAGAAGAAGAAGAGTATTTTGAGTTAGTGGTTAATGAACGGTTATTGAAAAATGCCTTTATTAACATTATGGAAAATGCCTGCAAGTTTTCTCCTGATCATACAGTATCTATTAAAATATTCTTTCAGGAGGATAAAATCATGCTGCAATTTACAGATAAAGGGATTGGAATTCCGGAGGCAGAGATACCTTATATTTTTGAGCCTTTCTTTCGATCTAAAAATGCCAATAATATCTCCGGACACGGATTAGGACTTCCTCTTACTGCTAAGATAATAGAAATACATCAGGGACGGATTCAGGTGTTTTCAGTGGTAAATGAAGGAACTACTTTTATTATAACCTTATTTCGGAAAGAACCTGTGAAAAAGGAAATAGATAAATAAAGAAAAAGCGCTGTTGGAAGACAGCGCTTTTTCTTTTACCTGTACTTTACAAGAAATTAAATGCCTACATAATTAAAAGGCGTCAATCCCTTTAGCTCTTTTTTGATACTATCCTGAACAGTGAGCTGATCTATGAATGCATGTATACTCTCCTGAGTAATTTTCTCATTATTTCGTGTTAATGCTTTTAGCGCTTCATATGGTTTAGGATACCCTTCCCGACGTAAAATTGTTTGGATTCCTTCTGCTACTACTGCCCAGTTATCCTGTAAATCAGAACGTATAGCTTTCTCATTTACTTCAATCTTACCTAAGCCTCGACGTAGTGATAAATAAGCCACTACCGAGTGTGCGATAGGCAGTCCAATATTCCGAAGTACTGTTGAATCTGTAAGATCGCGTTGTAAACGGGAGATAGGTAATTTGGCTGCCAGGTGTTCATAGATAGCATTCGCAAATCCCAGATTACCTTCTGCATTTTCAAAATCAATCGGGTTGACCTTATGTGGCATAGCAGAAGAACCCACCTCTCCAGCCTTGATTTCCTGAGTAAAATACTCCATAGAAATATACTGCCAGAAATCACGAGCCAGGTCAATCAGAATCGTATTGATACGTTTCAACGTATCACATAGAGCTGCCATAAAGTCATAATGCTCGATTTGAGTTGTATATCGGCTACGTTGTAATCCCAGAGTCTGATTCACAAATTTATCTGCAAACTTCAGCCAGTCAATTTCAGGATAGGCAGTTGCATGTGCATTGAAATTACCTGTCGCTCCACCAAATTTGGCCGCATAGGGCACATTATCCAATGCTATAATTTGTTTTTCAAGACGTTCACAGAAGACAAGTACTTCTTTGCCAAGGCGGGTAGGGGACGCTGGTTGACCATGTGTACGTGCCAGCATAGGGATTGTATTCCAGTCTTCTGCCAAGGCATACAAGGTATGAAGGATCTCAAAAATCTGTTTCTTTACTTCCTGCTGGATTGCTTCCTTTAACAGAAGAGGGATAGCCGTATTATTAATATCCTGAGAGGTAAGGCCAAAGTGAATGAACTCTTCATACTTGGAAACATCTAAACCCGCTAATTTGCCTTTGATAAAGTATTCTACAGCCTTGACATCATGATTGGTTTCTTTTTCTATTTCCTTGATGCGTATGGCATCTGCTTCACTAAAGTTGAGATATACATTACGCAACAAAGTGTAGGTATCTTTAGGGAAATCAGCTAACTGGGGGAGAGGTAATTCACACAATGCAATAAAATACTCTATTTCGATTCGTACCCGGTACCGCATCAGAGCTGCTTCTGAGAAAAATGGTTTTAGAGAGGCAGTCTGATTGGCGTAACGTCCATCAATAGGAGATATAGCATTCAATTGAAATGAGCTCATGCAATTATAATTAGTTATTTGGTTCGTTCAATGGTGTATCGTACTAGTTGTTCCAGTGCCTGGCGGTTCTCAGAATCGGGTAATGTATGCAAGATGTTAAGTGCTTCGGTCTGGTACCTCTGCATTACCTGCGTTGCATACTCTATACCTCCACTTTGTTTGACAAATTCAATAACTTCCGCTACTTTTTTAGACTTATGGCTTTGATTCTTGATCATATAAATAATCTCCCGCTTCTTAAACCAGGTTGCCTTACTTAGGGCATAAATAAGAGGAAGTGTCATTTTCTTTTCTTTGATATCTATGCCCAATGGCTTTCCAACTTCCTGAGTGCCATAATCAAAAAGATCATCCTTGATCTGAAAGGCAATACCTACTTTTTCTCCGAATATGCGGGCTTTCTCAACTGTAGATTCATCTGCATCCACCGAACTGGCACCTACCGCACAACACGCTGCAATCAGGGAAGCTGTTTTCTGGCGTATTACTTCATAATAGATCTCTTCATTAATATCCAGCCGACGTGCTTTCTCCAGTTGTAGCAACTCTCCCTCACTCATTTCCCGTACTGCCTGTGATACAATGCGCAACAGTTCATAATCTTTGTTGTCTACTGCCAGTAACATGCCCCGGGAAAGTAATACATCTCCTACCAGAACAGCTATCTTGTTTTTCCAGAGTGCATTCACTGAAAAGAACCCTCTGCGGTAATTGGAGTCGTCTACTACATCATCATGAACCAGAGATGCTGTATGAAGAAGCTCTATCAAACCTGCTCCACGGTAGGTAGACTCCGTAACCTCTCCACAGGTTTTGGCTGTGAGAAAAACGAACATAGGGCGAAGTTGTTTCCCTTTTCGTTTAACAATATAATTCATGATCTGATCAAGCAACATCACATTGCTTTTCATGAACGAACGAAACTTGAGCTCAAAAAGCTCCATTTCGGCTGTAATCGGGGCTTGTATGGTTTTAATGTCTGCCATTTGGATTCGGCCTGCAATCTACACGAAAGACTGGTGTTTTCAAATTATTGATTTCTCTCGCAAAGGTAACGATTTGTTGGGTTAAAAGGTTTGAGGAAGATTGAAGTTTTAAAATTATTTGAAAGAAAATTTTCGCTCCTACATATTTTAACTTTTCATATGAATTTATTGTGCCAGAAATACATATTAACGCATGGCTAGGAAAGTAAAATACCTATCCCGTGAGAGATAGGTATTGGTTGGTAATCGCTGGCTTTCTGAACTAAACTTTTCTGTATTCTTTAGTCGCGATGAGTTTTTAATTCTGATTAGAGGTTCCCAGTGGATCAATAAATCGTTTGTCTGTAACAAATGTATTGTCTGTCAGGGTTCTCAGAAAGGCAATCAGATTGCTTTGTTCGGTAGCGGTTAATGGAATACCTACTGCATCTCCTGAAATCAGAGCTGCATCCAATGTAGCTGACCGTTTTACACCAGATGTGTAATGATTTAACACTTGTTCCAAAGTAGTGAACCGTCCATCGTGCATATACGGAGATGTACGTTCTACATTGCGAAGAGAGGGAACTTTAAATTTACCTCTGTCTGACGCGTTGTTAGTAATCAGTTCCCGTCCGTGATCTGCCGGTGTTTCATCCAGTCCGTTATTTCGATAGGAGTGGTCTGTAAACAAATCTGTTGCATGGCAGGTAGCACATTTCTGTTGAAATAACTGTAAGCCAGCTTTTTCTGTGTCCGTTAGCTGAACGTTATTTTCTCCCCGCACATAGTGATCATAGCGTGAATTGGAAGAGATAAGCATACCTGTAAACTGAGCCATTGCCCGAAACACAAGCTGGGAAGTAATAGAGTCTGTGTTAAAAACTTCCTTAAACTTCTGTTTATAGGTAGGATTGTTATTCAGCTTTGTCAATATGTTTGCTAAGGACTCGTCCATTTCCTGTGTATTCTGAATCGCATTCAGTGGAATCAGTTCAATGTGATTTACTCCGCCATCCCAGAAAAACTCAGGTTGAAAGGCCAGATTCTGAATAGCAGGTGCATTGCGGCTCCCCAGCCTATCATGTACCCCATGACTCACATCATGTCCATGATCTGCAAAAGCAAAGGTCTGCCGGTGGCAGGTGCCACAGGCAATGGCACCTGTACTGGAAAGACGTGGCTCATAGAATAATAATCTACCCAGTTCAAAACCTTCTTCAGTAATAGGAGTATCTGAAAAGGTAAAAACCGGAGCAGGAAAATTAGATGGCACCTCCAGGCTAAATTCTTTGGAAGGGTCAACAGATGATTTGCCGTTGCATCCACTGAAAAACAGAATAGATACAGACACTACAAATATGGTCAGGCGGAGTAGGGTATGTATGGTGATTTTCATAGGGATTAAGGGTTTCCGGTCTGAATAGAAACAATGGAAAACATATCACTATAGTTGTCTGCTATATCTGCTGTTTTAGGTTCTGTCATAAGTGCCGGTGTTTCTGCAAACTTAATCAAATTAGGTGTTTGAAATAGTTGTCCTACATCCGTCTGAAAGTGGATGGAAGAGGTACTATCACTTTTGATGTACAATTTATTATTGCCTAATGAGAATGTTGCTGTGCGGATATTGTTTGGATTCTGAAATCCGCCAATATGGTATTCGATCCGGTTGCCACTGGCTGTGGAAGATGGAGAGGTCCCTTCCATTTTGACAAAGATATAGCCTGTCTTCCAGGACCAGAACATATCATTTAAGGCATCCAATGCCCCTGTCTGGGCTCCTGATACATTGCGTGTACTATCTACTCCAATCATAAAATTGACACCCGTATAGGTACCAATCGGAACATTCGGTATAGTGAATGTTTTGCTGGCAGAGTCTCCTTCATTAACCAGGTAATAGCTTTCAGGTTGTGCATATTGAGAACCGTCTGCACGAATAAATTTAATATTGGAGATGTAGTATTTGAAAGTTTTCACATAAAAGGATTCTCCTGCTGCATTGGTGTATTGTGTAGCATTCAGAGCAAGAGGTAATGAACCTACCACATGTGTGAATTGAAATTTCACTTGTCCGGTAGGGGTAACGTCGTCAGTATGGTTACAGCTGATCAGGCAAAGTATAGATATACTAAGGACCAAACCTTTGCTGAACCTGGAAAAGAAACAGGTTTTCATAAAAATAACTGTAAGAGGTATACTAAATGTTTTTGTAATAACAGACAATCTATAGTGCAGATTATACTGTTTGTTGGAGTTTTGTGTATAAGCGGGTGTGGTTGGAAGATAATCTTTACCTGATTTTATTGAGGTGGTTGAAATACATCAAAGGTGTAGGAACCACAAACTGTAAGCAGGTAATACATGACTACCGATCTTGTATACTGTGTGGCAAAATGATAGGTAGAATAGATAAAAAGAGGAGTATAAAAAAGAATAAGCGATTGTCTTTTAATGGCTGATGTATTGCGTTGATGTTGTTCCTCTGCCTTTTTTAACTTCTTGGCCAGATAACATTTTCCATTACATTTCAGGTAAGGCTTTGTTTTGTTAATACAGACAGTGTTTGCAATAACTTTCTGATTGATATAAAAACTGGCTACTATACCCACCCGGCTAAAGCTCTGAAGCATTAGTGAAAACAGCAAAAGTGGTATGAGTAGTTTACGTAGCATGCAAGGGTGATAGAGCCTCAAATATATTGTCTGTGCTGAAAAGCACAATCTTTATCTCATTTATTGTTTTAATAATAGTATTTAAAACAAGGGATTATATATCGTAAGGCCTTTAGCAACCATAATCCTACTTCTCTAGTACAACACTGGAAAATTGTTCCATTTTATCTAACGTAAAAGTTACAAAACCATTGTTCCAGGTAAAGGGAATTGCTGTATGAGATGATAAAAGAAATAAGGAAGTAGGCTTAAAGTCTGTTTTTACCTTGAATGTAAGGCCATAAACAGGCAATGGTGTAAAATAGGTGTTTCCACTGAACCCTGTCAGGTTGACCAGATGAAGAATGTATCCATCTTCGGTCTGTCTGGTCAGATTTTCGGGTAGATTCTTTCTAAACTTTTGTAAGATGGTTTCGATACGTGGATGGGCATTGGTTTGAACGAGTTGGTTTGCTTCAGGAAAGAGATAGTCGATCACATCCAGTAAGATATTTTTATGTTGTTCATAACCATGTAAATAATACAATCTTCCCAGGTTGATAGGTAGAATAACCACTTTGCTGACCGGGTGTTTTTTTACTGCCATTGCATGATAGCCGGAAGGTTGGTGACCTCCGATAATCTCCGGAGGGCCAGAGCGTCCAGGTGTTAAAATAGGCAGAAATACAGAGTCAGCTTTTGCCATAGTGTATAGTCCAAGATTAAACTTCCAGAATAACATCTTTTGCTGGGTAAAGCGTTTGAATAGTTCTTTGTTATCTGGAGCGAGGTAATAACCACTGCCATCGGGATAGTTTGTGACAGGTATTACGCCAAATACACTTTCCAGGGTTTTTGGGTGATCGGTTAGAGAGCGGTTGGTGGCGATCAGATGCATTCCCTGCTGGCTAGCTTTAGTGATGGCTGCCAATGATTTTTCATTGAGGTGAATGATATCTGGAAGAATCAGAATCCGATACTTTTGTAAGCTTGCTTCCAGTTCTCCCACTTGTGCATCTTCCAGGATGTCATATTGTATATGCGCTTCTTTGAGCATTAGCTGGATACCTCTGTACTCCTGAGCTGGTTCGCCAGAGGGCCAGGCTCCAGGGGCGACAATGGCTATTTGGGCAGGGGAGGTATAGTTGCCAAAATACAGTTCGTGTTTTTTATGAAACGCATACACTTCTTTGATAATGTCGTAGTTGCGTTCATCTTCATAATTCTGAAAATCGCCCATTAAGCTAATATCCAGGCCAGAGCCATTGGCTATATTTTCGTATAATCGTATGGCGACTTCTTCAGGTTCTATGGCATTGTATCTGGATTGAAAGGAGATCTGCTGTATACTGGCATTGCTGATAGTGTGATTCGGAAACGAATTTCGGGCATTGTTCACATTGTCAGAAGCAGTATATGGCCAGTAGGGGATAGAGGAAGTTGCCTGTGACTCATGCCGGATGATGTCTACATACTTATCGGAATAGGTACAAATGGCAATCTGTTTATTCTTTGATTTGACTAATGTATGCAGACGTTGGATAATTTCATCGGCTGTGAACTTCTTGAACTCTTCGTATTTCTGAAATACAGGGTCATTTTTGTCTTCTGTAACTGGTAATTTCATCCCTCCACTGAATTGGGCAAAACGTTGTTTGTCATAGTTATTCTGGTCAATGCCATAATACTTGTTTATATACGAATTGCGTGTCTGATAGCCAGGCATATTGATGAAAATGCCATCAATAGGATAGAGTGTCATCACTTCCTCAACGATTTTAAACAGACATTCCTGTTCATAGGGCGCATTGATAGAGACCACATACATGTTGTCGTTTATCATGCGTTCTCCTTTGGATGAGATATAGAACCAGTCCGGATGGACTTTGTATATGCTTTCATGCGCCCTGCTGAAGTCAAACCGAACAATAACCCGAATACCTGCCCGATGACATTTGGTGATGACATCCCCCAGCATATTCTCCTTCATATAGGGATTAGTATAATGGAAGGGTAGTTTGGTGGGATAGAATGCCATTATACCCCCTGCATTGATCAGAAGAGTATTAGCTGAGAAGTAGGTGAGTGCAGACAGCAGTGAGTCAATATTGAGGCCTGCTTCGTAGTCTGGAAGATTGGTCTGAATGACACGCAGATTGTTCGCCTTCCACCACGGAAGGGTATCAGGCCACTGAATGTTTGTTGGTTGGAAAATGGATGTATGAGTTTTGGGAAGGGTGCAACTGATGCATATGAAAAATAAGAGTACCAGAATGTATAGATTGCTTTCTTTCATGTTTTCTCTGTTTGCAGACAAGTTACTACTATAAATGGGCTAATTGCTATTATTTATGGTTTTCATCTATATGTTACCCCATGTTTAACTCCAGATAGAATTTCTATGGTGTTTAACCCAAACAAGAATCATTAGGGAAGGATATGGCATTCTATCTTATTGAAGAAAAAATAGTGACTAAAACGGCCAAAAAGTTGCATATTTCTATATGTAAAACTTATTTGTTGGTATTTTATGGTTCTTTGGTTGGTGTTTTGTAAGATTATGGTTGAGATACTATACAGATTGTGATGTTTAAACTCTTTTTTCCTTTCACTTTTTTAATGTCTCTGACAGTATTGGGTCAGAAGGAAGCATCCTATTGGTATTTTGGCGATAAAGTAGGGTTTGATTTTAGTAAAAACAGTTTCAAAACACTGACCAATGGAGCTCGTATCATTGGATTAGGAAGTTCTGCTATGTCAGATAAGACATCCGGCAAACTTCTATTGTATGCAGATGGCTCAGGCATATTTGATTCTCAGCATCAGCGAATGCCTGATGGAAACTTTATTACCTCTCCAAGTGACCCAATAGATAGCACTACACGTTGGCTGGATTTCGAACAACAGACCCTGATTATTCCTGTACCTGCAAGAGAGTTCTGTTACTATGTGTTTCATACAGATGCTCCTAATTATCCATATACCGACACTACCTATTTGCGTTATACCATGATAGATATGCGTCTACGTAATGGAAGAGGTGGTGTGATCGAAAAAATGGACAAAAACACATTCTTAGCCAAAGAGGTTTTTCGACTAACTGCCGTTCCTCATTCGAATGGAAAGGATTACTGGCTGATTACACATTCTTATGATAACTCTGACTTTCTGATTTTTCCGGTTACCAGTCAGGGTATTGGAACTCCACTTGTACAGACCATAGGATCAATCCATTTGCGAGGAATAAGGTTTGGACAGTTGAAACCCTCTCCCAATGGGAAGAAAATAGCCGCCGCAATGTTTGGTGGACAATATGACCACGCAGATTTATTTGACTTTAATGCTACAACCGGACAACTATCAAATCCTATCGATTTGGGCAGACTGCGGTCTGTAGGAGGCATATCCTTCTCTCCTGATAACTCCAAACTCTATGTGGCCTGTCTGGGTTCTGACGCCAATGGTCAGGTTAACTATGATATTATCCGACAGTATGATCTTACAGATGAATCTCCACAAAGCATCATCAATTCAGGACAAAGTATAGTGAAAGATAATCCATTTACGAATATTAACCAAGGTAGAACAGAAGGCAGATATTCTTACGATAATTTAACCTATACTGAACTAGGAATGCAATTAGGGATAGACGGAAAGTTATACTGGATTAACCTTCGTTCGTCATCTGACGATCTGCAAAAAGCAGAGTTGACGGTGATTCACTATCCAAACAAAAGAGGATTTGCTTGTGATATTAACATTGTCAACTTTAATTTCCCTGGAGTCTATGATGATCCGGATGGCTATCCTTCAGATGGTTTACCCAACTTTATTCAGTCGTATTTCAATGGAATTTCGTCTGACTCCTCTACAGGTGATTGCCAGACAGGTTCAGTTAATGTTAGTTTATATCCTAATCCTTGTTTGGAGATAGTACGGGTTAGATCTGCCAATTCCTGCATATCCTATTACAACATTGAACTTGTCAATATGTTAGGCCAAAAGCTTCAATCGGTTTCGTATTTGGCAATAGGAAGCGAGATCAATGTGAGTTCTTTACCTTCGGGAATATATTTTATGTCAATTACGACGAATACACATGAGCAGTTCACCAAAAAGCTAATCATTAACAGATAGCTTCTATTCACAGAACGATCTGTTAATGATTCACCACTTAGATTTAATAGTCATTTATTGGGATGCTATAGTAAATGCCTAACATCCCGTTGGTTTCCCAATGCGGCAGGTAAAATCCTGTTTCACTTTTATACCTTTTGCATTTTGTGCAGGTTTCCATTTAGGCATCTGGGTAATGGTATCAAGGAGTAACTTATCTATTTCTGGTTTGCCACATGTTTTAGACACCTTCGCATTCGTTATATCCCCTTTTTCGTTTACTGTAAATGCCACCACAACGGATTGCAACTGTTTGAGAACTGTTTCAGAGATCCTGTACATAACATTTCTGTTTACATAGGCAGTCATCTGCTGATAGCCACCCACATAGTGTGCTTCAATTGCTGGAACTTCTGTAGATGAACTATGCATGAGATTCATTTCAATTACTTTGCCTGCAGAGGTATTATGTATTGAGTTAGTGTAGGTATTAGCAACGTCTATCACAATATCTGTCCCCAGATTTATCCAGTTTGGGATATATCTTTGATCTGTACGCATACTATCATTCGGATGTACATCTTTCCTGGGTTTCCCATCATCAGGGGTTGTAATCTCTACCGAAACATTCCTGGTTATCCAGCTTATAGGGTAAACCATATCAGGAGCATCCTTTACTCTTTCTTTTTTTATGAAACGAATGTATCTTCCATGAACTGTATAGCTTAAGTCGTTGGAAAATACAACGCCTGAGAGCAGGAGTAAAAGCAGGGTAATGAGACTATTTTTCATGATATGTTTTCGTAAAGGTGAATAGTTATATTCCAGATGTGTTATTTTCTCTCTTCGTTTTGTGTAGTACTTGTGAATAGCCTTTGTTAAGCTTCGATCGATAGAACAAAGGTAGTTTTGATTGAGGACTGCTTGTGTTACTGAGTAGTTATTGCCATGTTAATGACTTGTTAACGTAGGGAATATGCGCTGGAAAATGGCTAATTTTGAAATACTTCTCTGCTACTCTTCTATGAAACTGAACCGGACATATCTCTTTATCTCTATTTCTTCGCTGGCATTGGTCGTTGTACTGATTATCCAGGTGAACTGGATAGTGCAAACGGCACAAATAAAAGAAGAGCTATTTAACGAAAAGGCAAATATGGTTCTCGCCCGCACTGTTGAAGCTCTCGCTTCTGATAAAGAAGCATGCAGGAAACTGGAAACTAGTATAGGAAAGAGTGAGATCCATAAAATAGATTCGTTGTTTACCCATTATATGAAGTTTTATAACTTTCATATTGAGTACTACTTTGAGGTCAAACCAGGTACGGTTACATTCAAAGATAATATCGGCTTTGTAAATAATCTCTATCCTGATGATTTCTATTCCAAGGGTCTGTATGCTAAACCTGATCAGCCGGGTTGCTATAAGAAGAATCTGGAGGCTGTAGCCAATAAAAATGGGGTAGAGCTGAAACTTATCTTTCCAAAAAAAGAACAGTTTATCCGGCAGGAGATGGGAAGTGTATTTATTACGTCTGTTATACTAATTCTTGTTGTGCTCGTTTTGTCATGGCGAACCATTGTTTCACTGATCAATGAGAAGAAAATATCAGAGCACACAACGGACTTTTTAAATAATATGACCCATGAATTTAAAACCCCTTTGACAAATATTGCCTTAGCGGGCAAAATGATCCTGAAGGCGTCTACTCATAAGCAGGAAGAGCGAATGAAACATCATTCGGAAATCATACTTGAAGAGAATGAAAAACTACGACATCAGGTAGAACAGATGCTAAGTATGACTGCATTGGAAAGAGGAGAAATTCCTTTGCAAAAGACCGAACTGGATGTTCATCAACTCATTACAGGGGCTTTAAAATACATAAACATACAGGTTGAGAACCAGAATGGGTACTTGAAAACAGATCTGGTTGCAGACAGAAGTGTGGTTATGGGAGACAAAACACATCTTACCAATGCACTGTGCAACCTGATTGACAATGCGATCAAATATTCCGGAGAGAAACCTGAACTATCTGTTCAGACCTCAAACATCGGTCAGCATATACTCATTGCCGTTTCTGATAAGGGCATAGGTATAGAAAAGAAATACCACAAAAAGATATTTGATAAATTCTTCAGGGTGCCAACCGGAGATATACACACTGTAAAAGGGTTTGGGCTTGGATTGGCCTACATCAAAAAGATAGTTGAGTTACATAAAGGTATTATTGCACTGGAGAGCGAAAAGGGGAAAGGAACTACATTTATCATCAGATTACCCTATGTCTAAAGATAAGCTTAGAATATTACTGGCCGAAGATGATCTTAACCTGGGTGTCCTTTTGATGGATTACCTGGAGACAGAAGGTTTTGATGTAAAGCTTTGTAAAGATGGAGAGTTGGCTTTAAAGGCCTTCCATTCCCATTCCTTTGATCTGTGTTTACTGGATGTAATGATGCCTTACCGTGATGGATTTTCGCTGGCAAAAGAGATCAGAACCAAGGATAAAAAGATTCCTGTCATTTTTATCACAGCCAGGTCGTTAAAAGAAGATAAATTAAAGGGCTATGATTTAGGGGCTGATGATTATATCACAAAACCCTTTGATGAAGAAGAGTTACTGTGGAAAATCAAAGCGGTTATCCGAAGGATTCCTGAGAGCGCGGGTGAAGACAAATCAGAAGTTATCTCCTTAGGAAAATACATATTCAATGTCTCAAACCAATCCTTAACAATAGGTGCCAGCACAAAACGAATCACAGAAAAGGAAAGTGACATTCTCAACTATATTGCCATCCGTAGGAATAGGGTCATAAAGAGAGAAGAAATGCTCAAAGATCTCTGGGGAGAAAATGATTATTTTTTGGGCAGGAGCCTGGATGTTTTTATTACCAAAATAAGGAAATACCTCAAAGAAGACCCTGATATAAGCATTGAAAATGTTTTTAAAGTGGGTTTTATTTTTAACGTTCCTCCAAAGCAGATAGAACAATAGGTGTAGAACCGAATGCCAAAGTTAAGTAGTAGGATGTTAAACTATGTATAACATTGATATCAAAGAATCGACTGTAATAAACTACACAATAGTGTAGATAGAACTGCAATAGCTACAGTAGTGCATTATCCGCTTAGTCAAGAACAAGCTTGTAGAACAAAATAAAAGGCAGCCATTTTGTTAATGACTGCCTTTTATTTTTACCAGGAAAGCAAAATAATCTCAGGTTCCGCAGATATAGAATATCGTCAGTTTGCTAATCGTTCACACTATATTTGTGGCGAATTAGGCTGGGAAGTGGCAATACATGTCTATGACTGGATTGAACTTCAACACTCTGATTATTCCGGAAGAAACACACTAATGCATACTATGTCCTGACTTTTTACCTTTGCCCAATATATCTAATGCTGCACGAAAGCCCTGAGCCAGTGTCGTTGCGGGTCCTTGTCCATAATAATGCAGGAAAATCGTTCGGGGATTTTCTCCCAACATATGATGATGTAAGGCTACTACTTCCAGATTGTGTTCGCGCAACGTTTTCACTACTGTATTTACTTCGTTTTCCAGCATGGCAATATCTCCTGCGATGTGTGCCTGTTCTTTGGTCCCAGCAAAGGATGCCCAGGAATTGAGTCCGATAGCTGCCGTCATTTCAGCTCCCATGGCAGTAATCTTTACATCCTCTCTTCCTACAGTGTACTTATAGGTTGGTCCGTTTACAACTCCAGTATATTTTACAATGGCATCTAAAGCGGGCAAGTCAAAAATTTCTTTGGCTGTATTGCCTCCACCTGCAGAAGGAACAGGTTGATTCGCAGGAAAGAGTTTGGTCTGTCCAATAGCTGCTGCAAATTTGGTTGCCAGTTCTTCTGCTGTTCCCATACCATGCAAATGCATATAAAAAACACGAGGCTCTTCATAAAAGAAATGATTGTGAATAGCACTGATTTCCAATCCGCTGGCATTTGTGGCAGAGATAAGCGGATTCACTTCTTCCTGTAGTAATACTGTGTCGCTCATCATGACAGTCTGTTTGCCGTCGATGGTTTTCTTAAAAGAGACCCAGCCTCCAAATCCAAAGGAAATAGGAACAGGTTGTCCTTTTATGGTAACCTTCAGATCATTTCTGGGTAATGCCACTGTATACACAGCCTGGGTCTGATTGTAGGTTCCTTTTTTGCCTAATGCTTTATCAATAGCCGCCATTTCTACTTCTGAAATAGGAGTAGAAGCAAAAACGATATTTTCATTGGTTTGTTGGCTAGCTATTGCCAGAAGGGGTGTAGTACTGCTAAGCAGGGCAGTTTGCAAAAAGTTTCTTCGTTTCATCTAGAAAGGAGTAAGGGATGTATGAACATTTTACGTCTGATAACAGAAAACAGGCTAAGCTTACAGCAATAATTTTAACATCAATCCTACAACAGCCGCAATCAGAATAAGATAGGGTTCGGAAAGTTTCTTTACATAGATCAATGTCAGAACGGTTGCAACTGCAATCAAAGCAGACGGAATATCGGTTACAGACCGCATAGCAATAACGATAACAGCACCGAATAAAGCTCCTACTACAGCAGCTGTGATACCGTCCACAAAAGCCTTGATACTTACATTTTTAGCGATCTTTTTGAAATACGGTGCTGGTAAAACAGTAAATACATAACAAGGCAGGAAAACTCCAAGAGCAGCTACACAGGCACCCGGAAAACCTGCCACAAGATACCCAATAAAACCTACCGTAATGACTACAGGACCTGGTGTAATCATAGCGACTGCTACAGCATCCAAAAACTGTTTTTCATTTAGCCAATGATATTCATTCACTACGCCTGTTTGCAGGAATGGAATAATAGCCAGGCCGCTACCAAAAACAAAGGCTCCCGCTTTAGTAAAGAAAAGACCAATCTGCCAGAGTGTATCAGGTTTATATTCCCAGAATCCAATGCTGGTCAGCAACATAAAAGACAAGCTTCCTTTCTTGCGTTTGATCCAGGCTGGAGGAGCTTTTACCAGCATATAAACAATGCCCAATCCTACAAACAGCCAAACCTCTTCCCGTTCTGTAATTACTGTGACCACTGCCATAGAAACGAAAAACAGCCACAATAGCCAGTTGGTCTGAATAGACTCTTTCGTAAGTTTTCCCACCGACTTTATGGTAAGCTTATAGGCACTGAAGGAAATAATCCCAATTACAGCAGACCCTACCCCATAGAAAACCGCCTGCATCCAGCTTAACCCTTCATACATCCGGTAAGCCATTCCAAGCAGTACTACCATGACAAATGAAGGAAGTACAAAGGCCAATCCGGCTAAGGTAGCGCCCAGCACCCCATAATGAACAAACCCCATATAAATACCTAACTGGGCTGCCAAAGGGCCTGGAGCTAGTTGCGCCAGAGCCAGGCCTTCCCGGTATTCTTCTTCTGAGATCCACTGACGTTTTTCTACCAAGTCGCGGTGCATGTATCCTACCAGGGCCACAGGGCCGCCAAAGCCGAGTGTCCCGAGTTTAAGAAAGTACCATACAATATCTTTCAGACTATAAGATGGTACATGAACGGAGGGAGTTATAGTTTGGGATTCCATGTGTGTGTTTCGTGTAAAGCATGTGTAGACCAGGCATATAAGGCATCGTATATTTTCATTCCAATAGACAACTGCTCATAATCATCTGTATATAAAACAGACAGGCCAGCAGAAATGGCCCATAAGCCTGCTGCCTGTGGTACAAGATCAAAATGGTCAGTATCCGCAGCCCGAACAATGGGAGCTAGGCGGAGTAAAGCCGGATCGGTGAGTTGATGTTTCTCGATAAAATAATCGAAACTGCACTGATCTCCATAATGTGAATATTCTGCACCTGGTATATCATACGGAATAGCATCCAGCTGCTTCGCGGAAGCAAATACCTGCTCTTTGGGTACATAAATAAACTCTGCATGGGGATCAATAAAGTTTTTAATCAGCCAGGGACAGGCGATTCGATCTATTTTTGGACGTTCACGGGTGATCCATTTCATCGATATGATAGTTAGCAGTTAGGTTCAATCATAGTACTACTATCCTGTCTTGTCAGATAACCACTCCAAACTGCAATCCGATGGTAAACGTGGCAGAATGGTTATTTCCAAACCGAACAGGCAGAGGCATCGCTATAAAATAGCTTCCGCTACGAGTTTTAAAAACCTTGTTGAGTACAGGCGTAAAACCATAGCGTCCGGATGTTTCAAAAGCAGCACGTCCGGCAAACGTAAATCCTTTTCCCAGACCTACCAGCACACCAGGATGAAAAAGCAGGTTGTTCATTTTGCTACCTTCTTTGTCTGCACGGATCAATGGAACTACCTCTATTGAGAAGCCTATTTTACTGCTTTTCCAAAGATTAACACCAGTTGGAAACCCAACTACATAATAGGTGTCAAAGTTGGTAACTGTTTCCTGATCACTGAATGTAACAAGAGGATGTAGAACACCCATATACATCATTACTTTGGGATAGGCGGGTGCAACAGGCTCACTCTGCGCCCATACAGAGGAGCAGGTAAAGAAGACGCTCGTTAATAGAAAAACCAAGCGGGTAAATATCGCTTTGTTGAGATAAAAATAGAAGGTACTTAGAGACGATTTTCCAGTAAAAAGAAGCATAGTAAGAGGATAATTTTATGTAATTGACTAATTACTACAATGCTAAGAAGTATTTACCGGGCAGTATAGAACAGAATTTACGTTTAGAATCCTTTTTACCTTTTTGTGTGAATTATTTTCAATAAAAGGGCTTATTCAATAGGTAGATAGAACTGAATTTGCTTGATAGAAAGGTAAAATCTTCAGTATGTAGACTGTCAAATGTCTACCATCTTTTCTTTAACAGGAAATAGCATCCATTTTTAAACAGACCAAACTACTCAATGGTATGCTCTGGAATTGCCTGATAGATACTTTAGATGAAGACGAAAGCCAGGAGTACTTATAGATTGCTTATCGTATTTACTATAAAAGGAAATAACACATACTAACAAAGATTACGTACAATCTTTAGTAAATCCATTTGATAGTTGTAATCGTATGTTTTAGAAAAGCAAGATAGAATACTTCAAAGCCCACCCAAACTATGCAATTCGTCAATAGTAAGTTACAACGTGAACTAAAAGCTCCTGTTTTTAGCGTAAAAGATATTTTTGATCGTCAGATTAATTTAGAAACCTATCGTGATAAAAAGATTCTGATAGGATTTTTCCGCCATGCGGGTTGTCCGTTTTGTAATATTCGTGTACACAAACTGCTAAAAGTATATAATGAGCTACATCCCAAGGGACTTGAAATGATCTTTTTCTTTGAGTCTACAGAAAAAGTGTTGTTGCAAAGCAGTTTTCATCAGGAGGTATCTCCTATTCCTTTGATAGCTGATCCGGAAAAGAAATGGTATGCTTCTTATGGACTGGAAGAGTCACTGTATAAGTCAACCATGAGTCATATTGCCACTTTTGCCCAAACAGCCTTTGATGCTGTCTCCAAAGGATTACCTACACACATGATGGCCAGTGGAGAGTCTTTTTCTACCATGCCTGCTGAATTTCTGATCGCAGAAGATTTGACTATCAAAGAAGTCTATTATTCTGAACGGCTGACGGATCGTCTGGATGTGCGAAAAATAAAGGAGTTTGTTGAAGCAGAACAACTGGCTTACTAGCAGGGTTGAGCACTTCTCTCTCTGCCTAAGCCCAGAAGCAGAAGAAACGAAGATATTGTTTCAATCTCATCTATCTAAAAGTAAATCCATCATCACCATATATCATAGGAAAGCCGATTTTTCACAGGAGCGGCTTTTAATTTTCATTGTTTCCATGCTCACTTAGAATAGCGTTTATACCTAAACAAGTCTCTCTGATTTAGTTGGATATATTAAATTTTACCTGGAGAAGTGAACTTTAAAACTGAAGTCATACTGTCAGACAGATGTAGAGTAAGCATCTTTAATTGCGTTTACTTAAAACGATAGCTCTTTCTATTCGTGGTCGATTGTATCGTTGGAGCAAAATAGGATATAGATTTAGTAAGATATTGAGTATGAACAACCATACAGATTTGAAAACTCCAAATTTGACTGCTACGAAAATAGTGAACCCTAGAACTATACCAAAAATAATGCTATGCCCTAATTCAGATTGTTTGGTTCGGTAATGCAGTTGCATCAAAGTTTTAGTATTTTTTTCTATTGGATTAGATTTTTTATTTAGTTTTTCCCAGCCAACCCAACGCAATAATTTTCTGAAAAAATTTACCCCAAAAGACTCATATATTTTTCCTCTGTGTTCCCATGCTTTATCGTTATAGTAAGGAGAGGTAAGTGGGCTTTTTAGAGTTTCTGTGAAAGCAAGGACACATGCCATCAACATAAAATTAAGAATCCACGCAAATAAAAAGCCTTGTACTCCAATATAATGAACCAGGGCACCAAGTAAGACAATCGCAATTATTGGAATAAAAGTTAAAATTAAGACTCTTTGCATTGATAAATTTATTGGGGTTGTACTATGTACCACAACGCGTAACTATAGGGAAGTTTTATAGCGGTTTTGTTATTGGATAGGAAAAACTGTTAAAAAAATCAACTCTTTGGAATAAAGGAACCTGTCTCTACATCCTTCAGGAAATGGTTTAACTCCCTGAAGTAGTTGTCTGTATCATCCCACATCGGAAAGTGTGCTCCATTTGGACATATATATACTTTTACCTTCGTATTTTTCATTACCTTTTTCAGGCTATCATAATATTCAGGATGTAAAAAGTCATTTTGGCCTCCCAGAAGAAAAGTTGGTACTTTATTTTTTTCAAGGGCTTGCTTATAATTTGCACCAAAGGGATTAAAATGATAGGTGTCCATACCCTTATTTTCAGCATGTCTCATACTTCTTCGCAAAGGCTCTGGCATTTTGCCTGCTTTATGGTAGTACATTGTTTTTCCAAAGATACTATCATTTGCTTTGTTGAATTGCTCAGTGAGTTTGAGAGATATTGTTTGGTCAGCCAGTGCAAGTCCTTTACTGATGGAGTCTATCTGAGGTTTGTTCGCAGAAAATTTGGGTAGTAATGTAGTTCGGTATCGAACAGTCTGGTCAATACTGTCGATTATCGAGTTTAATGTAGAGAGATCTTTTGAAAAAAATCCTGGTACATTAGATAAAATAACTCCTTTTAAATGTTGTCCATATTTTGCGGCATACAATTCTGCAAGCATTCCTCCCCAGGAATGGCCCAGCAAGTAAAACTTATCCAGTTTCAATCCTTTTCGTACTTCTTCTATTTCCTCCACAAACCGGTTCACATTCCATACTGTCGAATCATCTGGATTATCTGAATAATACGATCCTAACTGGTCATAATAATAGATCGTAACGTTCTGATTTTTCAGGTTTTCAGGAAAGTTCTCAAAGTACTCATGAGATTGTCCCGGACCGCCATGTAGTAAAAGCAGTTTGATACTTCCTGTTCCGACTTTCTGGGTAAATACTTTGTATTTCCCTTTGTACACAGAAATCATGTTAACATCTGGTGAGGAAATTTTGGCATGGTAAGTACTGTCTTTAGGTATCTGAGCTTTTACGAACAGACAGAAAATCTGTAAAGTCAAAATCAAACAGAAAGATTTCATTATCTTGAAAGTAGGTGTATAAGTTTACCGCTTTACGAAGTGAGAGCTTGTGAAAAACCTTAATTTATCGTACTTATTTGAGAAAACACAAAGGTTTTTTATAAATTCTTCTATCGTTATACTTCCTATTCACTACACTTTCTGGTATTACTCAACAAAATCATATAAGAATAGTAGTTTGAAAATAGGTGGCAAAGAAGATATTACTCAATGTTCTTGTCATTCCTACTCTCAAGCTACTATTCTCAAGCTAACTGGTTAGAGTCCTCAACCCAATCAGAAGCTTTTAATTGGCTATCAGGGTAGTAATACTGGAGGCTGGCAGAGTAAGATTGAAACTGTTGCCTGAAACAGAAAGGCTACTGGAAACCAGATTGGCAGAACTTGTTGTTTGGTAGCGACTGAAACTGCTTACTGTTGCCCCACTGAGACTGAATGCCTGATTGGTAGCAGATGAATTCTGATTAATAGCCACAATGACAATCCGTGAACCGTTCTTATAGGCAGTTACAAAGATTCCGGAAGTAGGATTGGACGTACACGAAATTTTACTAAATCCAGGCCGCACCCATTTGGCCCAGTGTGCCATTACATATCCCAGTTTAGTAACATTGCTATTCTCATCGATGGGGCCATATGATCTGCGAATATACCACCATACATAGGCTGCCCAGCCGGCATTCATACAATCGTGGATTTCTTTGGCCGCATTCATGGCGTTATTCCAGTCATTTCCACTGATGGATGAATTGGTGTAATGTTCAGTCATCCAAACCGACTTGCCGATGTTACCTAAGTTATACGGTGTGCGGCCGTAAATATGTCCACACACAAAAGCTGTTTTGGCTTTTGCTGTCGCATTGCTCAAATAGGTATTGATATACGTCTGGTCCATATTGAAAGGCTCTGGTGCCATAATTGGTGCCCCACAATTCTCGCCCTGGGCAGCCACGAAGCTGGCAACCTCCGTTGCAGTCATTTTCATCGATTCATAGCTAACGGTAATATTGGGTTCATTAATAGGGCTAATGGCATACACTCCACCAACAGCTGTATTAAATGCCCGCAAATGTGACGCATACGATGCATAAGAATCTGTTTTGAGTTTACCTCCCACCAAATTATTATTGTCTTTCATAGACGCCGGAGCGGTCCAGGCCGATGCGATTACCGTGGCTCCAAATGATTTGGCTGCATCAATGGTCGGTTTTTCGGCGGCAAAATCAGCACTGTTATACGGAATCCGGACCCGAAGAATACTCATTCCGATTCCATTGGTTGGTGAAAAAGCTTTTGTTCGCTGATCCGTTGTCAGATCCGCAATCCAGCCACGAATACTGGCACCCCCAAATCCTCTAATGGTTTGTTGTGGTGTTGCTGCATCAATAGTAGCTGTAGCCTGTGCAGTAACCTTTTCTATAGGTTGAATCGCACCATCTTTTTCTTTTGCACAACCGGAGAGCAAAAGAACGAGCACCCATGCGCTCAGTAGCTTTTTTTTCATACGTAGTAAGGGAAGGTTTAACTAAGTGAATAAAAAATAAATAAAAGTTGACTGTATGGTGGCCATTGGGATAGAGAGACCCAATGGAAAAGTGCCACCATTTACGACAAAGCTCTTCATTACGGACTCTTAAGTATATAACTATTTGGTCATAAAATATAACAAATGATGAAAGGTGCAGTGTCATAACAGATTTCTCGTATGTAGGAATGTGTAGTAACTGGATAGAAATAAGGTATGATATAGTTTACTTATGGCTCAGGCCCGAGAGGTTGGATTCCATTAAAAGCTTTGGAACAAGCATGGTATCATGGCAATGATAGCTATATCATTAATAGAATGTTTGATACCATTGTATGATTGGATCAGGAAAGAAATAAGGCATAGAGGAAGTCGTCGTGATCGAATAAGACTTCTAACCCAGATCGAAAGAGATACTATAAGAAAATTTAGTTGGGAAAGGAATGCCTGAATTCGAGAGGAGAGCAGTTGGTTTTATTCTTAAACAACTTACTAAACGATTGCGGGTGTTCAAAGCCTAAGGCATAGGCAATTTCGCTGACAGAAAGATCCGTAGTGGATAATTTCTCTTTCGCTTTTTCAATTAATTTATCATGAATGTGGTGTTGGGTACTTTGCCCTGTCAATAAATTGAGCAATACGCTTAGGTAGTTAGGTGATACATTCAACGATTCGGCAACAAACTGAACAGTTGGTAATCCTTTGATAATCAAATCATCACTATTGAAGTAATTCGTCAAAAGTGTATCCAGGCGGTTCAGAATCTGGTGATTAGTGATTTTACGGGTAATAAACTGACGATGATAAAACCGATCCGCATACGAAAGCAACACTTCCAGGTGAGCTATCATAATCGGTTGGCTGAATTTATCTATAGGAGCCTGGTATACCTGTTCAATCTGCTGGATAATCTCTGTGATGACTGTCTCTTCTTTTTCAGAAAGAAACAAGGCTTCGTGTACTGAATAGGAAAAGTACTCATATTGTTTGATGGTATTGGCTAGAGGTGTGTTCCATAAAAAGTCAGGATGGATAAGTAACATCCACCCTGAATGGAATACTTCTTCGGTGGCTTCGATAGATAATACCTGACCAGGACTCATAAAAAACAGAACTCCCTCATCAAAATCATACTTCTGCTGGCCATATTTTATCTTGCCTTTAAAGTTGCGTTTCAGGGCAATGCAATATAAGTCCATAACCAGCGTAGCAGCCTCTCCAACAGGCAAATTGCGAATATCCTCCACATTAATCACACTGATAAGGGGATGTTGTGGCTTGGCAAGTTGCCGAAACGTATGATAGTCACTGGTAGTTCTGATTTGATGAAAATGTCCGTCAGTCATAATTCAATATAGCTATTTCTGGTTAAAGACATCTGCAAATTCTTTGGCAAAGTCAGTCAGCTTCACTTTTCCCAATGTGGCAGGTTGTTTCAGATAGTAATCCTCAGCCAGGGCTCCGCTACGAAGGCAGGCATACATTTCAACTAGTGTAGCTGCGGTTTCTTTAGGAATACCAGCCGTTTCCAATCCCTCTTGCATTTGCTGATCTGTAATAATGTGCCATTGTAAGTCAGGTTTTCCAATTGCACTGCCAAGGACGGAAGCAATTTCATTTCCTGTGCAGTGGTCGCTGGCAACATAACGAATCTTTCGGTGGGTGGCTTGTGTCTGGATTTCTTCCGAAATTGCCATAGCGATATCTGTTGGTGAAACCAATACAATGGTATCGTCTCCGCCATAATTTGCTGCTATCATACCGGTTGTTTTGATCCTATCCAGAAATCCATATAAATTGTAATAAAAGTAGGTAGGCCGCATATGGGTGATGGCTACATCTGAGAGGGTATTCAGAATGGTCTCTACCTGGTAGGCTCCCAGAATCATTCCGGTACCTTTGTCCAGATGAGCCCCAAAACTACTCAGGTGAATCAGACGCTTTATGCCTGCCTGCCGGATGGCTTTCGCATAATTAGTTCCGATTCTGCTAAAATAGGTTGTTTGGTCTGCTTCGTGAAAATAGTTAGGAGGGATCATGCAGTATACAACATCCGCACCCGTAAAGGTAGTAGTGAGAAACTGAACATCCTCTATCGAACCAATGGCAGCAGTAGCACCCAGAGCCTCAATGTCTTTTTGCTTTTCCGGTTTACTACTTATAACAGTAACAGTATAGCCCTTTCGGACCAGTTCTTCTGTAAGTGGTTTTCCAATATGCCCTAATGAGCCTGTGAGTATCACATTCATTTTGTCCTAGTTGGTTTATGAGTAAATGATACTGCAAAGTTGGCCTGAGACTAAAAAAAGCACGTAGCCAAATCTCTCGTTGTTGTAGCCATTTCTTGAATTCTGTATACCCTTTTTGTAAAAATGTACTTTCCAGGTGATTTTGCATACAAGGGTTTACTATTATCTTGTCAAAGCTTAAAAAAAGGAAAATGATAGTTGTTCAGATACTGCAGCGTTTCTATCAAATGTTTCCGGTTTGCCGGGTCCAGATCTGCCAGTACACTATGCTGTAGTTGGGCCAGGCCTATAGATACTTCACCTATCGTTTTGTGTCCCTTATCAGTCAGGGTCAGTCGTTTGGAACGGGCATCCCGTTCATCTGCATGTTCTTCAATCAAGCCCAGTGTACGTAAACGCCGTAAGATATCCATGCCTGTTGTCAGCTCGCTGGCATGCGCAATACATACTTCTTTTTTGGTAGGACGATCCATTTCATTAATCAGGGACAGAAACAAAAATTCATCGGGTCCACTCATCCCATGCTGTGCCATCATTGCCTTGGTATAAAACTTAACATAACGAATTAAACGTCCCATGAAAAACCAGGCTAAAAAATCTCCATTCTCCTGAAACGCCTCTGATAGACGCATTCCTGATTTCATCAATGGCTCTGCCTGAGCCACTGGTTCATCCTGTAGTAGTTGTGATGCTCTTGCTGGCAGATCTTTTCGAAAGGGGTCTTTTCGTAATGGGTCTGTATGCGTTAACAACCAGCTGGCAAACTCTCTAATGTCCCCCTGAGGATTTTCTTCTGTAAAGCGTTCCCACTCAATCAACATAGGAACAGCTGATGGTCTATTCATAATTTACTACGTTTTCGTATTTTTTTATTAAACAAAATTACAATATCGTTGTTTATGTATTACTTACAACATCACACAGATGTTTATCAATCCTAAACGAAAGTTCTAATTCAAATCAAGTGTACAAAAAAAATGGAAAAGCAAAAAGTTCTCATATCCGGGGCAAGTATTGCAGGCCCTGTTCTCGCCTATTGGCTACATACATATGGTTTTGAAGTAACCATTGTTGAAAAGGCACCATCCGCTCGACTCGGTGGACAAAACATTGATGTGAATGGACCTGCCCGCAAGATTGCCCGCCTGATGGGCATTGAACAGGCAATACAGGCAGCCAATACAGGTGAAATTGGTACCCAGTGGGTAGACAAACACAATCAGGTTAAAGCTAGTTTTCCCAGAGAAGGAGCCAGTAGCCTGACCCAGGAGCTGGAAATAGTCAGAGGAGATCTGGTTCAGATTCTCTACGAGAAAACCCGCCACCATGTAGCGTATCGGTTCAATGACCAGATCAGCCAGTTGGCTCAGGATGATAGAAAGGCGAATGTTACGTTTGCCAGTGGTTACAGAGAAGAGTTTGACCTGGTCATTGCTGCAGATGGTATTCGTTCAAAAACCCGGAATCTGATCTTTGGCAACGAACCTGTCTTTCATTACCTGGGCTTATGTACTGCCTACCTGACCATTGACAAATCGGAAACGGATTCTAACTGGGCTCGCTGGTATACAGCCGATGATTCCAGAATGCTATTACTCAGGCCAGACAACGAGGGAACCACCCGTGCCTCAATTAACTTCCTCTTATCAGAGGAAGAGTATGAGAAGCTGGATAGAAAAAACAGAAAGTCTATTCTTCTCCAGAGGCTGGCAGGTGCGGGCTGGGAAGCAGATCGTTTAGCCAAAGAGGTAGAAAAAAGCGAAGATATTTACTTTGATGGCGTTGGCCAGATAAAAGCTCCCCGGTGGTCAGTAGGTCGGTTTGCCATGGTAGGAGATGCCGCTTACTGTCCTGCACCCATTACAGGCAAAGGTACTACGCTGGCTTTTGTAGGTGCGTATATTCTGGCTGGAGAGCTAGCCTCCCAACCAAACTACAAAGAAGGATTTGCCCGTTACGAACAACTCATGCGACCTTATGTTGAATCGGTTCAGAAGCTACCTCCTGGAATACCCAGGTTAGCCTATCCAAAAACAGCCTTTGGTGTACGGATAGTCAACATCGTGGCAGGATTGATGGCCAGCAATATTGTGCAAAAGATTGCGAGTGTGTTCAGTAATTCAGACTCCTCGGAACAGGATCTGCTCAAAGGCTATCCTTTGCCTGACTATACAACAGGATTTATTCCGAATTTGGGATGAGAGTTTGTTTTACAAAATCAGAGTCTGTGTTTTTTAAAAGAGTATAGGCTCTGATTAACTTTTAAGCAATCTTTTTAGTTGAATTGGTTTATCGTCACTTACATTGTTCTTTCGCTAACTCCTAAGCGAAACATCAGAATGGAACTATACTGCGTCCTTTCTTCAGAGAAAGCCGACGAAGTTCTCTTTGTTATGCTGGACAGTTTTTTGTCTCCGCCCGGCTTTCACAGTCAGGCATTCCCGAACATGAACCGTTAGGCCAGGAACGGTAGTATAAAAATATGTGGAAGAAATAAACTAGAAAAAATATAGCCAGTATCAGGCATGCTTTTTTCTGATATACAGTGGTTTATGTTGCTTTAGCACTGGTTAAGATTGAAAAGCGTGTCAAGGAGTTGACATGCTTTTCTTTTGGCATCGTTACATAGTGCGTCGATACATATCAATTGACAGATATACATCTGAACTGATTCTGATTAGATCTTCTATCTGTCTCTGCTCACAGGAATGGTAGGCCTCCATTACAGCGTGTGCACTTTCCAGACTGGTCAGTAATCGTTTACGTACCAACTGAGTCAGCGACTGATCTGGAGCCACCACACATCCTTTGATAGTTTCACATGCAGCCCATATAAGTGACCGCAGCCTGACAGGTATATGATCTTCTGCTATACAGGGAGTTAACTTTTCTATTTCTTCGAGAATTGCTACTAATGCCTTCTGATTTTCCGAAGCCGAAACAGGGGTAGGAGCTGTATGCATATATTTTGGTTGTTTTGTATGTATAAAGGAATATACTGTATAGAGAGGTAGGTGGGTGAGTCAAAAAAAAGTCAGACACATAGGTATTTGCCTGACTTTCCACATTACCCTTTACTTAACCTAAATTTCTAACCTCTAACCTTAGGCTAATACCAGGTAAAAAAATAATGCCATTTGATAGTGTATTTGTCTGTATTCCAGCTATATACTCCATAATACACTTCTCGCTTATGCTGACTGTATTGGCAGCTAATACAGTCATTCACACTTTCTTTTATATCGTAGAAAATAATGTTAACAGGTATTGCTATATAGCAGGCATGCTATTTTAATACTATTTCGCAATGGGTT
This sequence comes from Xanthocytophaga flava, assembly GCF_030068545.1. Lineage (NCBI taxonomy): Bacteria > Pseudomonadati > Bacteroidota > Cytophagia > Cytophagales > Rhodocytophagaceae > Xanthocytophaga > Xanthocytophaga flava. The sequence continues at coordinate 216,516 of NZ_JASJOR010000009.1, forward strand.
ACAGATACATTTTCTATGCTCAGTGGTTAACACAAAAAAGGCAGGCTCTCTGAGATTGCCTTTTTATATTTTACTGGCAGGTACTTTTTCTAAGCGATCCATGCTTATTTCCCGTTTAGATTGGTAATAACCTACAGGCTGGAGAAGAAAATACTTTTGGACAAATTGAGTTTGTTGAGCTTTTTGATAATGTTCAAACAAGGGGATACCTATCACCTCAGTGGATGCGCAATGCTGTCAACATAAGGAAACTACTCAGAACATACGGCTGTCTATTCTTCTGTAAGGATCGTCTTGCCTATGTCGGGACATGAATAAGAAAATCAGAGTCTGTATTTTTGAAGAGAGTATAGACACTGATTAACTTTTAAGCAATCTTTTTAGTTGAGTTGATTTATTTCCCCAATCTTTATTCTTTCACTGACCTCTTCATTCTTTGCTTGCCCAAAATTAGGGCACTTTTCTCCGATCCTTCTTACCCACAAGGCCAAAGGCCAACCTCGCGGAGAAAAGAAGCCCTACGCACCCACACAACCTTCCGCGATTGAAGGCATCGCAACTCTCTTTATAACTCCTTTGCTTCTCTTTTTCTAGAGGATGTGATATTCTTTTACTCAAAATCCGGGATGACTCATGTACATTGATTTTCTAGTGGTTGGATGACCGATCATCTCAACAATACTATTCAGAATCGTGATTTTTGTGATGTATAAGTGACTTAACTACTAGGGCGATAATACCAACGCTGAGAGCAAAAGCTTCACTTAAAAGATATTCGCAAAAAAATACTATTTTACCGATTATACACACAGTATAGTAAAATCCGCTCCGATGCTAAAAAAAGTATTAGTGATATTGCTGGTTTTTTATTCCTCTACTGTATTCAGTCAGGATCAGCCGAATACTCTTTTATGGGAAGTCAGTAGGGTAGGGCTAAAACACAAGTCTTATGTATTTGGCACTTTCCATGAAGTATATCCTTCTTTCTTTTTATCACAAAAAAACGCAGTACAAAAGCTTACCAGCTCCTCCATGTTGTATGTGGAACAATCCAGAAAAGATTTTTACGATTCGGGTGCCTCAAATGCTACTACCATCACTTGGGATGTAAACAAATGGAAAGCGGCCACAAATTCTGCACAACGAAAAGTGTTTGACTCGTTTGTGCAAAAAGCAGAAAATACAGATTACTATAATCTTCCTCCTTTGCTGCTTAGCCTTACCCTGTTTCGCATGTATGCACAAAACTTCTGTGATACAGCAAACCGTGACTCTGATGAGTCATTGGATCATTATATTGAGAGATTGGCTGAGACAAAAAATATTCCGGTAGAGTCGTTAGATGATAAAGAAAAGATAGGTGAAGTGTTTTCTTCTAACACACTGGCTGATTCGGTGTTGGTTGAAGCCTGTGTCGGTATTATGCGCAGTATGTTAGAGGAAGATTCCAAACCATGCCAGATTTTTGATACGTATAAAAATCTGGCTATTAACTATGAGCTTTCAAAAGATCTGACAGATAAAAACAACAATTTAGCCTTGCTTGAACGGAACAGGAAATGGGTTAAAAGGCTTGACAAAGTGTTTCAAAAAAATAGCTGTTTTGTTGCAGTTGGGTATAGACATCTTATGTACAGGCAAGGGTTGATTCAGCAATTACGAGATGTAGGATATAATGTAAAACCTGTTCTCAGTAAATAACACACACTATCTGTCAGAGAGTAACCTTCATCTTCTCAATCCTCTTATTATTTTTTGTCCTCCTGAAAGGATAACAAGGGAGAGAACCTTTCAGGAGGACAGAGATATTGAAAAGAAAGATCAACATTCTTCTGTTACTAACATTACCCAAACACATATATTGCTACTGATACGCTTGTTGTCTGTATAGTAGGTAGTGTAGTAAGTTGGTATAAGCGTTCATAGAACAACAACGATATCTTGATGAAGTTAAGCAATCAGATAATGGTGTTGATGGTTCCTCCTTCCACACGAATAGCAGCTCCATTGGTGGCAGATGCTAACGGACTCGCATAATAGGCTACCGTATCTGCTACTTCCTCTACTGAAGCGAAACGCTGTAGTAAAGAAGTAGGGCGGATTTCTTTAAAGAAATTTTGTTCAGCCTTCTCTATAGTAATACTATTTACTGCTGCCATATCGGAAATAAACCCAGCAATCCCCCTGGATTTGGTTGGACCTGGCAGAATGGAGTTAACTGTGACACCGGTTCCTTTTGTAAGTTCAGCCATACCCCGACCGATGGCAATCTGAGCTGTTTTGGTCATGCTATAATGTACCATTTCGCTTGCTGTGGACACAGCAGTTTCGCTTGAAATAAAAATAATTCGTCCCCAGTTTTTCTCTAACATGCTGGGAAATAAATGACGAGATAACCGGATGCCACTCATTACATTCATGTCAAAAAAACGTAACCATTCCTGATCAGTGATATCGACAAACATTTTAGGTTCAAATATTCCTGCATTATTGATCAGAATATCGATAGGAGGTAGCCGATTGAGTAGTTGATTTATTTGATCAACATCCAGGAAATCTGCCACGATGCCAGATATATTTGGGTTTCCAGTTGTTGTTTTTAGTTCGTTTACAGCTTTGTCGATGGCAATCTGGGTTCTACCGTTAATAAGTACTGTTGCCCCTTCGGTTGCCAGTCTTTTTGCAATCGCATAGCCGATACCTGCGGTTGAGCCGCTGATAAATGCGGTTTTGTTTGTTAGTTTTAAGTCCATTTCTTTTGAATTAATTGTTTTACGTTTAGTTGGGATAAGCCACGCTACCTTTGTCTGGCTTATCTTCAGGCAGTGGGCAGATTCTGTTTGATACTACCTGTGAATGGCTCAGATTTAGGCTGCAAAGTTCACGTAGTTGCCCAATATGGCATAGGAAGTATATCACAAGTTATATGTGAGCTATCTCACCTCTACTATGTGATATAGCTCACATAGTGATAAAGTGCTTGTGCTTGACAATCTTATAGCCAACCGGTTAACTATTTAGCAAAAGGAGGAGTATTGTTATTGGATATAGTTACTTCACCGCACCAGTGAGTAAGTTGAGGATCTGTTGTTATGATCAGCCATGACCCTGATTTAGAAAAAGATGCAACTTGGTGAAGAGTGTTCTTCCTACAGGATGGTCTGGTATTGGTTTGTTTCCATTGGCTGCTTTTTCCATTCATAGCCTTATACAGGCACGGTTTTAGTCGGATTTATACGGATAGTATTAGTACCATAAAATCTGAGAATACAAGCATGGATAAAAGTACATCCTACCCAATTGTCGGAATAGGGTTTTCGGCAGGAGGGATTGAGGCTTTGCTAACATTTCTGACACATTTACCCAAGCCTACAGGTGCATCGTTTGTGATTATTTCTCAATTGTCTATTGATGACAAAAGCCTGCTGGATAAGATGCTGAAACGTTGCACACATTTGCACATTAGCTGGATAAACAATGGGATTATTCCCAAACCTGAACGCTCCTATCTGTTACCTCCAGGGCAGCAGCTTGATTTTAAGGATCAAGCTTTCTTACTTAAACCCTTTCTGTCTCAACAAAAAATCACCCGTATGATTGACAGAGGGTTTACTGCTCTTGCCTATGCTTTTCAACGACGTGCGATAGGGATTGTCTTGTCTGGTACAGGCAAGGATGGACTTTTGGGTGTTAAAGCCATCGAAAAGCAAGGAGGCATTGTATTTGTGCAGCATCCCGAAACAGCCCTTTTTCAGAGTATGCCCGCATCAATCATTGCGGATAATCACCCGGATATGGTGGCTACACCTGAAGAACTGGCAGAAATATTGCCCCGTATGTTGTAGTCTGTTTTACAGATTCTTGTTTACATCTCCATAAAATAGAATAGCAGATTAGTATTGGGTGGTTGATCTACTCGATAGACATCTATTTAGTTAGCTGCTGACTGGAACTATGTTCAGTCAATAATCTGACTAGTATTCGGATAATTGTCGGGTTTGACCATACTTCCAGTCAAAGATAAAAGTGAACAGAGATCGAATATTTTTTCAACATGACTGGTATTCGGATATTTCTGGAAAGTGACCAGAGTTCCAGTCATTTTCAAAAGTGATTCGATTTCTGTTCACTTGCCTTGCTGAACAGTTGCCCGCTCACTCTGTTTTCGATTTCAATTTTGACCAGAGTTCGGATATTTTTTCAAATTGACCGGAGTTTCGGTCATTGGTGGGAACAACTATAAGCGCGATCATAAAGTAGACATAATGCTGTTTTTTTATCGATCCAGACTTGAATCCTTTTTTCTGTGACAGAACACAAGCACTGCCCACAGTTTAATCTTACTAGCATTATAGATTCTTATTCATCCAGAAGCGTAGGATGTTGCCATCTGGGTCTTTAAAACTTGCAATATAGGCTCCTTCTCCAAGATCCATAATAGGATGAAGCAGTTGAATGTTGTGTGCAGTCACAAAACTTTCTATATCGTTAACCACAAAAGAGAGTACAATAGTCTCATTGGGTTGCTTATTCTCTTTTCCTTTAAGCACCGCATAGTGAATACCGTTATAGTCACACTCCCAATGTTCTGGCATGTTACCATGACGATTAAGTGCTAAAGGTATGCCTAGCACGTCTTTATAAAATTTGGCCAACCGTTCCGGCTGAGCAGATGACATGATTACTCCTGTCAATCCCTTTACAACTAAATTTTTCATAATTATATCATTTATGATGTTTATATTTGTAAATATATATCATTAGTGATTTAATTGTATCATGTATGATATAATTATTTATTTTTACATCAAATAGGATGTATATGAACAAAACGGTCGAGTTAGTTAACTTATGGGCTAAGTATGAGGAGGAAAACCCTACTGCAGAATTAAGTCAGTTTTGTCAAGCTTATTTGATCAATCTGGAGCAAAAAAACAAAAAGGCTGACTTTTGGCAGTCACCCATCCCTCCGGATGATACCAGCATGTTCACTAAGCTACTTGGAAGAATTGCTAAACTGCATAGCCTCTATGCAATTGGAGCCTTTAAGGAATGTGGGATTAGTAGCTTTGATGAGTTTTTGTATCTGAACTCTATTTCCAACACTCCCAATTCAAAGAAAACCGATATCATTTTAGCTAACTTCAATGAACTTTCATCTGGTTTATTGATCCTCGACAGATTAAAGAAAGCTAACCTGATTGCAGAACAGGAAGATGAGTTAGACAAGAGAACTAAACGGATCTCGATAACCAAAGAAGGGACACGGGTATTAGAAGCTTGCTATCAAAAATTAAGTAAAGTCAACCAGATGTGTTTTGGCGAATTAAGCCAGGAGCAGATACAACTTGGTATACAACTGTTGCAACCGATTGAGGCTTCACTTGCTAAAAAATGGCTAGAAGATAAAAAAGATAATAGGAAAGAATAGGCTTAGTTTGTATACAACTCGAATCTACTAATTTACTGATTCTATTCTTATTGCTGTGGTAAATACTCAATTATCAGAATGAGTATTTATTCTCTTTTTCCAGTACAAGGCTTTTCCAACCTTTATAGCTTATTCTAAACTTCAGTAACTTATAATCAGACTATCTGTTTGTAGGCTGAAAAGTCTATTCCCCAATACTACCACTATACCCTGCTGCCAATGATAGAATACTCTGTAGATTTAGCACTACCTGAAAAAGACAAAGCGATAAACCTGAAAACCGGCGCGGAACATCAAACAATAAGGTTGCCATCTGCTCTTCGGAATCTCTGCCCTGTATGTCAATACGAAAGCTCAACTCAATAGAAATAAAGGAGGTGAAATCTCTAATGCCTTATTGATCAGTTATTTATTCCATTGTTCCTGTCGCTTTCTCATACTATTTACTATTTTTAAAACAACAATACACTTTTTTGCTGAAAGGCAGTTCACTTACACCTATAACCAGTAGGACTTGGTATGAAATCATCTCCCGCCCTCTCAGAAGAAGCCCTGAAAGTTTTTCAAGCCCTTCCGGATCTGTATCTGATACTCTCTGTTGACCTGGTGATTCTGACAGCATCGGATGCCTTTCTGAAAGCGACTTTTACCAAACGCGAGCAGATCACAGGCAAATTCGTATTTGATGTATTCCCGGATAATCCGATAGCTACAGGTGTACATGCAGTCCGGAACCTGTCTGCATCGTTTCGGCAAGTGCTGGCAACCAAACAGCCTCATCAGTTGCCCAGCCAGCAATATGATGTGCCTCTTCCAGGAAAGGAAGCAGGGTTTGTGAAAAAATACTGGCTTCCACTCAGTACCCCTGTGCTTGATGAGTTTGGAGACATACATTATATCATTCATAGGGTAGAAGATGTGACTGAGCAGACCTTGCAGGAGGTACATTCAAAAGAAGCCCTTCAACAAAGTGAAGATCTTTTTCATGCCGTGCTGGATAGTTCGCTGGATATGATTCAGGTATTTGAATCTGTCAGGAATGAACAAGGCGAAATTGTTGACTTTATCTGGAAGGTAAACAATAAAACCTCCCAGCAAATCTACGGGGATGTGATCGGTAAACGCCTGCTGGAGCTCAATCCGGGTGTAATAGAAATGGGCATTTTTGATACCTTTAAGCAGGTAGATGAGACAGGTATAGCCGATCAAAGCGAACGGCATTACGTATACGAGCAGTTTGATGGATGGTTTTATCAGTCTACTGTAAAGTTTGGTGATGGTGTGGCAACTACTACTACCAATATCACCAAGCTCAAACAAGCCGAATTCAATCTGCAAATAGCCAATGAACGCCTGCAGGCCGTGCTAGACAGTTCTTTATATGTGTTTCAGGCCTTTGAGGCAGTACGTGACCAAACCGGAAAGATTGTAGACTTTAGTTGGATATTTACTAACCAGCGATGGAAGCAGTTGTACGGCGATGAGATGCTCGGGAAAAAAGTTCTTCAAGAAAATCCGGGGGTAGTGCAATCAGGCCTGTTTGACAAGTTTGTACAGGTTACCGAGACGGGCGTTTCCATTGATCATGAGCAATATTATGCGTATGAGCAATTTGATGGATGGTTTCATCAAACGCTGGTCAAAATGGGAGATGGATTTGTGATGAATACCGAAGACATCACAAGGCGCAAGCAGATCGAACAAGAACTCAAAGAAAGCAGAGACCTGGTACAAACCGTATTCGACGTTGTTCTCAATCCGATTGCCTATCACACTGCCATACGCGATGCTTCTGGTGAAATTATTGATTTCGAGTTCCGGCTTGAAAACCGGGAAGCTCGGAAATATGCCGTCGAACACCGGACCGGGAAACGGTATTCGGAAGCGTATCCGGGAATTAAGAATACAATTGTTTTCAGGCTGTATTGTCAGGTAGTGGAAACAGGTAATCCACTTGATACTGAAGTGCAACTTACCCTCAAAGGCACCGAACGCTGGTTTCATCTGATGGCAGCAAGGCTTGGTGACGGCCTGGTGGCAACAGCGGTTGATATCACTGAACGAAAAATAACTGAAGCAGAAATTATTCGTCTTAAAGAGGAGATTGCCCAAAAAGCTACTGACAAATACCAGGCACTTTTCAATTCGATAGATGAAGGATTTGCCATACAGGAGCTGCTTACAGATAATCAGGGTAACGTTACTGATTTGATTTATCGGGAAGTAAACGAGTCTTTTGAGCAACACACCGGAATGAAAAATGCGCTTGGCAGAAAAGTAAGTGAATTTGTTCCTCATCTCGAACAACACTGGCTCGATGCCTTAACCCAGGTTTACCACACAGGTAGGCCGTTGCGTAATGAAGGCTATACAGCCGATTTAAATCGTTGGCTTACGTATCAGTATTCACGTATTGGCGGGGCGGGCAGCCGATTGATTGCAGTAGTGTTCAATGACATCACTGAACGCAAACAACGGGAGCAACAACAAACATTTCTTATAAAGTTTTCAGATGCATTACGAGCAGAGCCGGATGCTGATGCCTTGGCAAATCGTGCTATTCAAATGCTTGCGGAGCAGTTGCAACTTGACCGTTGCTATGTGGGGATTGCCCTGCTTGCTGACGATCGCGGAATATTCCCTTACCAGACAGGAAACGACCGGGTACTGCCAATGCCTGAAGGTGGCGTACGCTTGTCCGATTTTTCGGAAGCGCTGCGTAAAACCTTTGACCAAACCCTGGTCATTACAGATTTTCAAAATACGGAAGGCTTAACTGAAACAGAAAAACAAAATTTTGGTGCACTTGGATTTGGCGCCTTGGTGGTTGCCAATGTTCGGAAAGAAGAGAGAAATCCGTATTGGTCTATCAATGCCGTTTCGGCAATCCCGAGACGCTGGACATCTTTAGAAATCCAGTTGATAGAAGAAGTTACAGAGCGCACCTGGGCAGCGGTAGAACGAGCTAAAGCAGAACAGGCCTTGCAAAAAAGTGAGGAGAAATATCGTACGCTTTTCAATTCCATAGATCAAGGTTTTAGCGTCATTGAATTAATCTTTGATGAAAACGGAAAAGTGAGTGATTACAGGCACATAGAACACAATCCTGTATTTACAAGGATGACCGGATTGAAAAATGTCATTGGCAAACGAATGAGCGAACTGTTAGCTTATGTAGAACCGGAGTGGCACCAGATGATAGAAGACATCTATTATACAGGTGAACCGATCCGTATTGAATATCCTGTAAAAGAACTAGGAAAATGGTTTAATGCGTATATGTCACAAGTAGGTGGAAAAGACAGTCCGTTGATTGTATGTGTGTATGATGATATTACCGAACGTAAACAACGGGAGAAACACCAGGAGTTCCTATTCTTTCTCAGTGATACAATACGAGCTCTGACTGATGAGCAGTCTATTAAAGAACAAACGGTCAGGATGCTGGGCGAATATCTGGATGCTGACCGTTGCTACATCAGTGAGGTATTTGAGCAACAAGGCTTTTCGACAGTCGGTCCGGAGCATCTACGCCAGGGTATACCATCGATGGCGGGTGTTTTCCGGTTGGCGGATTATCCTGAAACAATGCGACAACTTACCACTCAACCATTGATCATCGATGATGCGGACAATGACCCACGCTTTTCTGATTTACAGAAGGCCATGCTGGCTAAAGTGCCTCAGCGGGCACTACTTGTAGCGCCTTTACGAAAGGGTACACATGAGGTTATCTGGGCTATGGCTGCTGCTATGGCTATACCACGTCACTGGACAGACGGCGAGCAAAGACTGCTGGCGGATGTAGCTGAACGCACCTGGGCAGCAATAGAAAGAACAAAAGCTGAAGAAGCTTTGCGAGAGTCGCAAAAGCGCCTTCAATCAATAACCAATCTAGTGCCCGATCTGCTTTGGGATAGCGAACCGGACGGCTCAACCAACTGGTATAACCAGCGTTGGCTGGAATATACCGGACAGAATCTGGAACAGGCTATCGGCTGGGGCTGGACAGACGCTATTCACCCTGATGACAGAGAAGGCTCTGCCAGGCGATATGGCGATACATTTGAAACTGGCAAACCTTTGCGACAGGAGCACCGGATACGACGCCATGACGGCGAGTATCGCTGGTTTGTTGTCAGTGCCTGGCCACTCAAGGACTCAAGCGGGCAGGTAGTCAAAATATATGGTGCCGCTACTGACATCCACGACCGTAAGCAAGCAGAAGATGCCCTTCGGGAAAGCGAAGAGCGAAAAGCCTTTCTGCTCAAACTTAGTGATGCTTTACACCCCTTATATGATCCAATAGAGATCGAGCATACAGCAAACAAGGTTGCAATGGATTATTTTGGTTCAGACAGATGCTATTACTGCCAGATAAAAGGAGGGCAGGCTATTATATACAGAGATGCTGCACGAGAGGGACTTCCTTCTGTTGCCAATGTGTATCCCTTACATACTATGCCAATCTTCAAAACGGTTATCGATGTGGCAAAGCCGTTTATCGTTCCGGATGTAAAAGTGACTGAGTTGGTAGATGAATCCTTGCGTGAGTTATGTGTGTCCTTGCAGGTTATCTCGTTTATGAATATACCTGTGATAAAAGACAATAATCCTGTTGGCATATTGTGCATTGTGCAATCTACTCCCAGAAACTGGACAAACTTTGAAGTAAGTCTGGCCGAAGAAGTAGCCGAACGCATCTGGACTGCTGTCGAAAGAGCCAGAGCAGAAGCCAACTTACGCGAAAATGAGGAACAGTTTCGCAGGGCACTGGAGGAGGCTCCTATTCCGATCATTATGCATGCTGAAGATGGAGAGGTGCTTCAAATCAGTCGCAGTTGGACAGAACTGACCGGATATTCCCTTCAGGAAGTACCAAGCTTTGAGTTCTGGCTCACCAAAGCCTACGGCCAGGGAGCCGATCAGGTAAGATCTCATATGCAGCATTTATTCGAAGGCCATGTGCGTACACTCAACATTGATTTTCCAATTCTGACCCGTCACGGGCAGTTGCGGCACTGGAGTTTCAGTGCTTCCTCACCGGGAGTGCTTCGGGATGGCCGTCGTTTTATTGTAGGCATGGCTGTAGACATTACTGAACGCCTACAGGCTCAGATGCAACTCCAGGAATTCAATACTATGCTGGAAAGGCAGGTAAGCGAGCGGACAAAAGAACTGGAAGAAAGCCGCGATTTGCTGCAATCGGTATTTGATACCAGTCTGATGGGAATGTCGGTGATGAAGGCTGTTCGGGATGAGAATGGCAATATTCTTGATTTTCGGATTCGGATTGCGAACAAAGAAATCAAACGGGAAACAGGGCGTATAGATCTGGAAGGAAAGTTGTATGCAAAGGAGTTTCCGGGCATACAACAAGTGGGAATATTTGATATAATGCTTCGCGTCATGGAAACAGGTAACGCAGAAGGCATGGAATATTATTATCCATTTGAAGGATTTAATAAGTGGTTTACCTGTATGTTTGTCAAACTGGAGGATGGTGTGGTGGCTACCAATCTGGATATAACCGAACGCAAACTGGTGGAGTTGGAATTGCATAAACGGTTAATGATCTTACAACAAGCTGAACAGGTCGCGGCAATGGGAAGCTGGGAATATGATCTGGATACAAAATCCTTTTACTGGTCAGAGGGTATGTATCGTTTGTTTAGTTTGCCGCTTGGTAGTCAGATCCATCTGGAAGTGTATCTGGACTATGTTGACAGACAGGATCACCCTCTTGCCCAAAAAATGGTAGATAAGATCCGGAATGGTGAAGGCCCTTTTGAGGAAACATTGCATATGATAGTGGATCAGAAACCTGTAACGGTTAAAGTCAAAAGTGCAGTTATGTATGATACAGAAGGAAAGCCCATGCGGGTAGTGGGTGTAGATCTGGATATCAGTGAACTCAAACGGCTGGAAGAAGAGAATATCAAAATACAGATTGAGCAACAGAAACAACTTTTGTTAGCCATTCTGGAAGCTCAGGAAGAAGAACGCAGACGCATCTCAGAATCGTTGCACAACGGGGTAGGACAGATTCTATATGCGACTAAACTTAATCTGAATCAGCTCGAACTGTATCTTGAGTCCAATGATAAACCGATGGTCCAAAAGTCACTTCGGGCAACAGAAGCTATGCTGGTGGATGCTATTGCAGAAACCCGCCGAGCCTCGCATGAACTGGTTCCTATTCTGCTCAAAGAATATGGACTGGATAAGGCGATTAAAGATTTTTGTACACGTTTTTCGGGTTCAGGTATTGAGTTTGCCTGTCATGGATTAGAAGAACGGTTCCCCGATTACCTCGAAGCAGCTATCTATCGTATAGCACAGGAATTAGCCAATAATATTGTGAAACATTCCGGTGCTACCCGTGCCCGCATCGAAGTTACCCATGACGACCAGTTTATTTATGTAGAAGCTCAGGATAACGGTAAAGGAATCCAGACCCCAAAACCAGATAGTAGTAAATCCGGCAAAGGCATCGGAATGAAAACGATTGAAGATCGGGTAAAGCTGCTGGAAGGAACGATAGAGATAGAATCTGCACCTGGAAAAGGAACCCTGATCACTATCATTTTGCCTCGACGATAGTAATATTTTAAGACCTGCAATTGAGTGTTCTTTCAGGAAATACCCTCCTTGAAAGGTGTTATTGAGAAAGTAATAAAAAATGCTACAAAGAGAGTAAAGATGACTTCAATCGCGAATGTCAGTGTAGGTGCGTTGGCCTTCTTTCTGCCACGAGATTGGCCTTTATATTGTACCATATTTTTTCTGGAAACAAAGAAAGTTTCTGGTGCAAGCGTCCGCTCAATGCTGTCAAGGTAAGGGAGTGTATTTCTTTTTTTTATATTTCTTTATTGTCCTTCTGAAAGAATCTTGTGACAAATAGTGCCACATTTCCTTTATGAGAGAAAAAATCATCTCTAGTCGGAAAGGCCGCCGGTCTTGCCACGAATCCTTACAGGAGGACAGCTGAACTTGGCTCAATTTGCACCAACGCAACGGACGTTGCTTTCATTCTGGGATTGTGTTTGTTTTTGTTCTTGTACTTATGTTCACTTCGCACTTAACCATCTATATACCCTGATTACATAAAAACCAGCTATTAATAGTTTATCTCGCAAGTTATACTTCTGGTAAGTAAATAGTAAATACAGCTCCCTGGCCAGGTTTGCCTGATGCCGTAATAGCCCCGCCATGATTGATGACTACCTTTGCACAAATAGCTAACCCGATTCCGGTCCCTTCAAACTCAGTTTTGGCATGCAGTCGCTGAAACATCTGAAAGATCCGTTCTGAATATTCCTCTTCAAAGCCAATCCCATTATCTGCCAGACTGATAGTATGATAATTTTTAGCTTTATGAGCAGGCTTTATTCCTGACGGAAGCTGCTCATAAGAGACCAACTGATACTGAATACGAATCTGAGGCTGTATAGCTGGTTTAATAAACTTTAAGGAATTACTGATCAGGTTAAAAAAGAGTTGTTCTAACTGAGACCGGTCACCGGTTATATCAGGCAGCGAATCACTGGCAATCTGAGCACTCGTTTCTGAAATACGTAATTCCAGCTCAGTTTGTACAGTCTGCAAAACATCATTTAAAGAAATGACCGTTGTTGTCTGCTGATCAAAACTTAATCTGGAAAAAGATAATAAATCTTTGATCAAAATAGACATGCGTTTGGCGGCCACTTGTATTCTCTCCAGAAAAGGCAGTGCATCACCTACCTTATCACTATACTTGGTTTTAAGTAAATCGCTAAAAGACTGGATCTTGCGTAGCGGTTCCTGCAAATCATGCGAAGCAACAAAGGCAAATTGCTCAAGCTGCTGATTGGAATGGGTTAACAATGTATTGGTTTCTATTAGCTCCTCATTGGTAGTAGCCAGCTCTTCATTGGTCGCAGCTAATTCTTCATTGGTCGCAGCCAGCTCTTCGGTGCGTAACTGTACAAGCCTTTCAAGTTCGACTTGAAGTTGACGCTGACGGGTAACATCCTGAGCGGTACCGACCATCTTTACAGGCTTACCCTGTTTATCAAATAAGGTACGGGCTTGGGCATGGATAATATATTTTTGTCCATTTGTTCGGTTTTTTATTTCATACTCTTCGTTGTAAACACCTTCAGACTCTGGATTAAGTGCCCATATCATAGCAGCAGAGATGCGCTCCTGATCTTCCTGGGACAATACAGGATAGATATCATCCAGATTCTCTTCTCCTGGCAATATACCAAACCATTCTCTGAGCCGGTCGGAATAGGTTGCACGATTTGTAACAGGATCATACGTCCAGGTGGCAAGATTTGTCAACTCAATGGCTCCGCGCATCATGGCTTCTGCCTCCTCCACTTTCTTTCGGGCCAGTACCTGTTCTGTCACTTCAGTAGCTGTTACAATCACACCATAAATCTCTCCTTTCGTATTGGCAAGCGACTTGTATATATAATTATAATATCCGATGTAGGGTTGTCCAAAACGGATCAGTTCCAGCTTTTCTTCGGATTGATAATAGGTTTTTCCAGAAGTATATACACTGCTGAGACGATCCATTAATTGGGTAGAGCGAAGTTCAGGCAATGCCTCCCTAAACGGTTTGCCTATAATAGAATCATCTTTTCCCAGCATCTGCATCATATTTTCATTCACTGTCTGAACATTCATATCCTCACCTGTCAAGACGAGTTTGGCTACTGGTGAGTTATAAATAATACTGCGTGCAAAAAGCTCGCTTTCTTCCAGCTTTATCTGATACAATACCTCAGAGGTCACTTCAACGGCCATATTTAAGATGGCGTATATCTCCCCCTTTTCATCGCGAAGTGGCTTGTAAGTAAAATTGAAATAATAACTACCTAATTTTCCATTCCGGACAAGGTCTACCCGTGTCTGTGTGGCATGATACGCGTTACCTGTTTTGTATACCTCTGCCAATATTTCCAGAAAAGGTTGTGATTGCAGTTCTGGTAGCGCCTCGGCCAGAGGTAAGCCTATCACCTGCTGATCCTTTCCCCAAAGCTCAATCATAACAGGATTGGCAATATCTATCAGTAGTTCTTCTGTCCGGTAAAGGGCGGTAGCAAATGGAGCTTCTTCGATAAGGGAACGAAACTTAGCTTCACTAGCTTTGAGTCCTTGTTGGGCTAGTACCTGAGCCGTCACTTCATTTGCCAGTACCATTATCCCTGATACGCTGTCTGTAGCGGTGCGTAGAGGACTATAGGCAAAATCAAAATACGCATCTTCCAGTTTTCCTTTACGCTGTAATTTTGCCAGTGTACCCTTCCCCAGGAAAGGCTCTCCGGTATGATACACATTCTGTAATAACTCCCAGAATCCTTGTCCTTCCAGTTCAGGCAAAGCTGCCATTAGCTTCATGCCTATGATAGAGTTATCTTTACCCCATAAATCAAACATTCGCTGATTACCGACCTCAATAATCATATCTGATCCTTTTAGCAATCCTAATCCCATGGGAGCCTGCTCAACAATACTGCGAAATCGCTCTTCACTCACTTGTAGCTCACGCCGGGCCAATACTTCAGAAGTAATATCCTGAACAATCCCAGCAAAGAAAAAAGGAGTATTCTTACTGTCATACTGATAGGCGCCAATGACTCTGACCCAGTGGATAGAGCCATCATCCCAGATAAAGCGGGCCTCATAACGAAGCTTTTCTGACTCTGTAACCTCCTGATATGCTTTATCTCGCAGAGAAGTGTCATCAGGGTGTAGATGTTCTATCAGCAAGTTACGGTTTGCGGGCTGTTCGGTTCCTGTCATGATTTTGACCAGGGCCTTAGAATACTCCATGTAATTATCCGCCAGGCGAATGGTAAACCAGCCTGCATTGGCTCCTTCCAGCGCTAGTCCTGCCAAACGTTCGGAAGTCGCTACCTGCGTTTGGGATTCAATCAGTTCCGTTATATCCTGTGCTGTACCGACAAACCGATACGGATTTCCTTCCGGATTAAAATACGTTTTACCTTTGCAGTGTATCCAGCGTATTTTTTTATCCTGAACGCCAATAGTTCGGAAACGAATGTTATAAGGAGAGTAATCAGAAAAAGTAAGGCTTTGATTAACTGCCTGTTCTACTTTTACCCGATCTTCAGGATATATATACTCTAACAAGTCATTATAAGCAGGTGCTTCCTCTGAAGGAAAACCATACAATTCCCGGCACCGGTCATCCCAATACACTGTATACTGACTCAGATCGAGTTCCCATCTTCCTATACCTCCCAGTTGAAATGCTACATCAGACCAGTCTTCCCATTCAGAAAGTCTTTGTTCAAAGAGATTTTTACTCATACTTGTAAAAAATAATAAAAGTCAGTTAAACAAGCCTTTATGTGGGCTCAAATATAACTATTTTTAGATATATATATCAAAATCAAATTTCGCAGATTTGTATATTATTTCATTTATAACTCTTCTAATAAGCTTATAAATGTGTATAAATTAATAAAGGGGCACTTCTCTTTTGAAAAACTGGATCAGTACGTGTATAAAGTATAGCTTGATATCCATACTCCAATAACCTCTATTGTAGGTTTGTTATCACTACTCGAATATCATTACTTAAACAGGAAGAACTTTGCGGACAGGCGTAAGTCTATATAGATTTAATCAGGAATCGGATTGGACGTCTGGACGAGCTTATTCGGTTTGTGTTAACGCATTCGTATAGTATCAATACCGCAGTGACAGCAATGCCGATAGATTTTAACCAGATTATTGAGCAGTGTCCTGAAAAACCTGATAGTAAATGCGATTAGATACCGCAGAGAAGAGGGGGAGATACAAGCTCAGTATTCAGGTGAGCCTGCGGGAAAGTTGTTATTACCACACAATCTGCCCGTATAGCGACCATGAAATACTTATTTGTGATAGGCTCCATACCGTGGAATTTCCACAAAGAAAGTACTTCCTGCATTCTCCTTACTTTCAAACCAGATTTTTCCCTGATGCCATTCTACAATGGTTTTGATAATAGACATACCTAGGCCAACGGTTACTTCTTTTCGTAAACCCGGTCGGCGTGCTTTGGTAAACTTATCAAACAAGGAAGCATGATACTTCTCTGGGATACCAATCCCATTGTCTTTGACAGTAAGCCGAATGGTATCGGTTTGTTCGTTATCGTCGATTGAGACAGTAATTACCCCATCATCAGAAGTAAACTTGATGGCATTGGAAAGAAGATTGTTGATAATTTGCACAAACTTCACTTCGTCAATTACAGCGTAGATAGTTGGGTCAGAATGGGTAAAATGAAACGTTTTCTGCAGATACTGCTCAGATCGCTGCATCTCCTCCAGCATCTGTCCTACAATTTCGACCAGATTTACGCGTGTCTTCACCAAGTCTGACTCTGCTGATTCCAGAAATTCCTGTTCTATGAAGTCCCGGATTATCTTAATGCTACGTTTACTGGTCTGGGTAATCAGGTCGATTAGCCTGCTGATGTCTTCATTTTTATATGATTGGATGGCAGTGGATATAACCGAAGATAACGACTGGATAGTAGCCAGCGGACCTGCCAGATCATGCGAAAGGATTTGCAGAATAGCATTTTTCTTATTGGCATGTCTGCTCTCCAATTCTATATAGTGCCTCCGGGCAGTGATATCTTCTGCCGTACCCGTAATCAGGCGTGTATGGTGTTGATCAGTAATCAATAGTGGCTTTACCTG
Source organism: Xanthocytophaga flava (assembly GCF_030068545.1). Classification (NCBI taxonomy): domain Bacteria; kingdom Pseudomonadati; phylum Bacteroidota; class Cytophagia; order Cytophagales; family Rhodocytophagaceae; genus Xanthocytophaga; species Xanthocytophaga flava. The sequence goes on from NZ_JASJOR010000009.1 coordinate 233,664, forward strand.
TAGCCATTTAATGGTCTCATCAGCTAAGGCAATCCGAAATTCAAGGTTCTTGTTCGCTTCTCCTGTCGGGTTATCTTCTCCGGAAAGCAACTTTTGATAAGCTTCTTCCAGATACGATTGGTCGTCAGCATCAAGCAAAGAAAAAAGATCAGTATATAAAAGACCTTCACGGCTTCGGTCAAAAATCTGTTCAAACGCAGGGCTGAGGTAAAGAAACTGTTTTGTATCCGGGTCGAAAATAAAAACTATCAAATCATTCTGCTCTGCTAGCTGATAAAGGGTATTGCTTACTAAAGAATCATGAGACTCCATATAGATATTTTTTGTATGCTGATGAACGTTGTATGGATAGTTTTACAAGATAAAAGTAGTGCCAGAGAGTACTATCTGATCCCCTTCCTTCTTACGGGCTGGTTGGAGACGCTTTCACTTATTCGCTCTTAAAGTAACAAATAACATGCTGCTAATCAATAGCAAACAGGTGGCATATTAGGATAATATTTTCACATTACCGGAAAATTCTTTCAGTATTATTTTAGCAGATACAGCTATTTCGATTCTACACAAGTTATTTCCTGTTGGGCAACAGGGGAAAATGGTATTTGTAGAATATTACCTCGGGTATACTATTTTATAGCCTTTATGTATAAATTCTATTTATGTAGTCTATGACTGAAATCGAGATTGATAAAATAGCAAAACAGTTGCAATTATTTCTGCTGAGTGATACGCTTCGCCCTGTTTTTTGCTCTTACCTTCAATACCAGATTGAATATAACTCCATTGTACAAGGTCAGCCAACTCCTGTATCTGTAGAAAGACGCTTGGATCTTGAGCAGCAACTCCATACTATCAAACCTGTTTTACAGAATGCACTCCTGCAGGTAGATCTGACAGCTGCAAAAAGTAGTGTCATTTCTTCCCTTTCCGATTGGCCGGATCTACATTTAATAGCACTCTGGCAATTATTCAGAGAGGTAACAACCTAAACACTATCCTGGACAATTTCTTACAAACTAGTTCCTGTTCTGCTGAAGGAATATGGATTGGATAAAGCCATCAGAGATTTTGTATACACTTTTCGGGGACGATGGTGTAACAGCCTAAGCCTCAAATAATACAGCTGTTTGTGTCCAGAAGTCATGGGTGTGTGCTACCATTCTAATGAGTTCTTCATAGTCTGAAGGCTTAATTAGATAACAGTTGGCTCCCAGTTGGTAACATTCACAAATCTCCGATATGTTAGTAGAAGTAGAGTAAATGAGTACAGGAACCCCATACCATCGGCTGTCTGATCTGAGTTCTCGCAATGCTTGCTTACCGTTCATGCGAGGCATATTCAGATCCAATAGTACAAAGGCGGGGAGGTCTGAATCCTGGTTTTGTTCCAGATAGTGAATCAGCTCTAATCCGTCACCAAGAAACACCAATGGATTATCAATTTCATTTTCTTTAAATGCGATCTGCAAGAGAAATTTGTCTTCCGGATCGTCGTCTACAATCAGAATTTTGCGCATAGAATCAGTAGGGATAAACCGCGACTATATACAAGAAGGCGGACAAGTGAATAGAAACTAATTAGTTCTATTGTAGTTGTAAGAATAAAGCGAAAATGTTGAACGTATACTAGTAAAGAGATTTTCAGCACAGACAACAGTTTTGGCTAAAGACGAACAAGAACAGTAAAACAGGCAAAGACGGGAGTGTCCAATTCAGAACTCTTTACAAAAGAGATACGATGTAGTGCCAATGGATTTCTTATGTATAAGAAGGATGCAGGCAAACAAATAACAAACAACTTAGAATGCGTATACTAGCAAGCGATAGTAGTATAATGCATAAACGTGGTAATTGGTTCATACTAGCTTCAACTTTCCAAAAATACAGTTTCTATTCCTTCTTTACTTTAGTCAAAACAATAAATAAACTCAAACAAAGAGCTTTCTCAAATAAAAAGCTTTCTCAAATATTAACATAAATCATCCCGAATTTTGAGTAAAGGATGTGATTGAGAAAGTAAGACCAAATGTCAGAAAGAGAGCAAGCCGACTTCAATCGTGGATGGTGGTGTAGGTGCGCTGGCAATCTTTTCTCCGCGAAGTTGGCTTTGACTCAGTGGGTGTAGGATCGGAGAAAAGGTCCTTTTTTGCGGCTGGCACACATCCTGGCCCAACAAATTCTCATTTGATGCCCTTTTTTGGACAAGCAAAAAATGAAGAGGGTGGTCTGTACTGGTCATTATCTATGTTCTCCATTCTCTTTTCCTGGGCAAAGGTTCTGAAATAATAATAACTGGAATAGTGTAAATCCCTCTCAATCTACTTAGTAACCATCTGATAGATGTGTTTTTCATACTATCATACATCTGAGATGTTTGGACCACTATTCAAAATATTATCTTTCTGTTTTATGGTAGCTTTGCCTTATCTCTCTTCTTCACTCAATTTAATCTACATTACTCTTAATGAAAACTATGCGCAAAACATTACAATTTTCAGCTTATGCCTTATTAGGGTTAACATTACTTTTAGGCGCCTGTAAAAAAGATGATGAAGTAGCTCCAACAGAAACACCTTTTGCTACTTTTATGGCTGATAGTACGACAACCAGCTATATTTTTGATGAGGGAGAAACTTTGGAAGTAGGTTATACTTTCAAATCAAGTAAAACGGGTAAGATCGTTCACTTAGGAACACATATGCCAAAAGCAGGTAGCTACCAGGTAACGTTGTGGGATGTGGAAGCTAAGAAATCAATCACTCAGGTAACTGTAACTCAATCGAAAGATGCTACCTCAGCAACCGCAAACATTAGCGAAGTTGCACTTACGGCTAATAAAGAATATGCCATTACTGTTTACAATAATGGGGCACCTTTTTACATAAACTATTTAAAATCATATACCGAGCAAAGACAAACAAGTTCAAAATATGATGTGTTTCCTGTAACAAAAGGCAATATTACCTTTGTCTCTACTATCTATGGTAGTACCAAATCGACATATCCTGAATTGACTTATAATCAATCAGTATATGGATTTCCTGAATTTGGTATTCGTTTCTAAGAAAGTTGATTTTTCAGTTTAAAGTATATAAAAGCGAGTTAGTATATACTGACTCGCTTTTTCTTTTCAGAATTTGTTAACCAGGCATTGAAATCGGTTCGTTTTGATGGATCGATACCACAACATACAATGAAGCCTTTGCATAGTTTCTTCTCATCCGAAATTTTTAGCTCTGCCAGATTAATTTGACAATTAGTCTATTCGCTCACAGCTGTAGCCAAGATCTACCATGTAATTGATTATTATCTCCTGTCCCTATACCCAAGTGATTGGCTTCAACTCTGAATATGTTATCTTCATCTTCCAGGTCAAAGTTAATTTTATACAAAGGATAGACAGCTAAAAAAGAAGCAATGATTCTTTTGGCATCTTTGTCATTTTGAACATTAGTCTTAAAGATTTCAACCGTTTTCATAAGAAATGTATAAACACAATCAAAGCCAGGTCTGAGTGGATAAAGTGTATAGTATACTTTGTAAAGGCTTCAAAATCTACTATCTCGATCCTTTACAAAGTAGCCTATACTCCTTCAGTAGAGTTCAATGGATTCGGCAAGGAGTTAAAACCGATACTTGATGCCTGCACCGAATATAAGGTTTGTGCTCAGGCTATGGTAAGGATATTTTGTGAACATATTCTTTATGTCTTTCTCTGCATAGGCAAAACTTCTCAACGCTGTAAAGCCAATAGTTGCAGTGTAGCCGAAGTGCCCTCTGGTATATGTTCCGGAAAGCTCAAATGGCAGCTGCCAATAGTTCATTAAACGATTGTTTATTTCATTTTTACGTTCAACGTCGTATGAAATAGTGTATGGTTTAAATGCAAAGCCAAGTTTGAAATGATCATTATACTGATAACCTACTCCAATAGTATAAGCAAGCCCATTGCCTTCGTCAGGGACACGGATATCAACATTGAAGCGCCTCCCAAAATTCCAATAAACAGATAATGCTGGCCAGAACATAGGTTTGCCCAGGTTATTATGGATTATGGCTCCAAACCCTAACCTGAATCTTGGCGAAAACTGCCTGATAAATTGTACACCACCCGTAAGAAAGAGATCGTTGTAGTCAACAGAAATAAAATCTGTATTTAACGCTGAATTGAGAAATAGCGTATACGCCCATGTTTTATTTATTGACGCATAATAGGAAATGCCCGCACTAATGGAATACAGGTCATCGGGAAGTATTTGTTTGTTATATCCCGAATTTGAGAAAGGGGTTTTCTTTCCAAAAAATGCCCCATTCAGTAGTTTTACTTTTCCGGTAGTGGTATCAATCTTTTTGTAGAGACTGATATGAGAACTTAGGGTAAACTCAACCTGGCGGCTACTCCCAATTCTGGAACTACTGTCCATTGGCGGAACATACCTGGACGTAGGATGATATTTTGCATTAATTTCAACATCATTCCCTTGTGCACTACAGAAACAGGGAACACAAATAATCAGGCTTACGAATACTCTTAGCCAATTAAAACGGAGATTTCTCATTTTTACAATATCTTTTTTTGCAAAAGTGAGACTAATCTGGTCATTGATCTTTCGTAAAAAGGAGTAAGAGTTTCGTAAAAGGGATTTAAATCACCTAACGAAATTTATTAGGCGATACACCATAAAACTTTTTGAACGCATCACTGAAATGACTTGGAGTGGCAAATCCTGCTTCGTAGGCAATTTGGGTGATAGACTTTGTCTCCAGTGCAAGTTGCTGAGCTGCATAGGTTAGTCTTGCTTCTTTTAAGTAGTTGAAAACAGGCTGTCCAAAAAGGAATTTGAATCCAAATTTTAATTTATACACGTTCAATCCCACCTGATGGCTAAGCGAATGCAAAGTGAAATTTGCAGACAAATCTGAAAGTAGAATATCTCTGACGTCATGCAGTTTTTTGATATCCATAGCGCTTAATTTTTTGCCATGGATCAGCGTTTCTTCTTTATGAAGTTGACCAATCTGTAAGGCCAGTAATTCCAAAACTTTTGACTCAGTCAAGAGCCGTTCTACGGCTGTGTTATATCCTGTTTGACCCAAACTCTGTAAAAGCTGTAGCATTTGTAAATTCAGGCGAAGATTGGACGCACTACCTAACACAAAGCTTTGTCCCCCTGCAACAGTTGAGGCAATCTTGTCCATAACCTTACCACCTCCATCACTCATTTCCATAAAATACCTGGGTGCAAAGCTTACGATAGTAAGTCGTAAGTCAGTCTGCTTTTTGAACAACGTTTCGGTGGTATTGTAAGAGTTATAAATCAGGTTATGTTGCAAAGCGCCTATTTCCCACCGATCTCCAGTATACGATTCAGATTGGATAATACCTTTTTCAACAAAAAAAAGACTAACAACATTTGGTGCATCAAAGGTTTGAAGCGAAATGTCTTCTAACACATTTACAGTGTGTCTGGCAATATGGGTGCCATTGTACCTGATTTCATGGGCACTACTTTTCCAAAAACTCTCATTGCTGGAGTATTTTAGTTTACTATATGCTTGAAACGACAAGTCATTTTCTGAAATGCTCTCTGTCTCAGATATGACACGATTATCGCTGCCTGAAATAACTACCCTCATTGGCTATACGTACTAATAGTATTATACATTTTTATGTACCTCAACTCTTACTGTTAAAATTGTACGAAAATACAAAAATACAGTGGTCTTTGCTTGTTCAAATCCTGCTTTGTTACCTTTTCGATTTAATACTCAGTATTTTTAATCTCCCTGAGAGGTTGTCTAAATTAGTATTAAAGAGGCGAAAAGAGCAGATTTTAGAGCGGACCAAGCGTGTTTTGAGGGGCATAGCCAGCGGCTACGGGCCGAGAAATGGACGAAATCGTAGCACAAAAGATGCTTTTTAGCTTCAATCCCCAAGTTGGTGTTATCACCAACATGAACGATGGGAAACAACTCGTTGGTGATAACACCAACGATGGGCAGAAAAGATGCCTTTGCAGCTTTTAAGATTATTTTAGACAATCTCTAACTCCTCAAAGTAAAAAAATCCTGGTTTTCCGGGATTGACTCTTCCTACCCATTGCCCTAGTTTTGCTTCTGTAGCTGATCAAAGATCAGGACTACTTAAAAGTGGCAGCTAACCTGCCTTATTCAATCATTTTTTCACAGACCCTACCTGTTACATACTATGAAAAGATACCTGATTTGTCTTTGTTTATTCTTTTCGTTGGGATACAGTATAGCCCAGCAAGCTGCTTTGAAAGCAGGCAACAAGGTTTTTGTAGAGAATACCTCTAAAAATGAAAATGCTATCCACACCGCCGAGCAGTTGGAGGCACAACTTAAAGAGTGGGGATACTGGAAGGTAGTTGACAAGAAAGAAGCAGCAGACTTTCAAATCAAAATCGATGTTACCGCATCTAAGGGCATCACCTTAACCTCCTGGGGTGGAACTTCTGTTATGCTGGTGGCTAAACTGATCGATCCGAAGGGAGAAGTAATGTGGGAATCCAATGCCTATAAATCAAGCCCAAATGGTACTAACGGATTTAATTCCAGCAAAGCAGTAGTAAACAAGCTCATACGTGAACTGAAAAGTAAGTTTGCAGGAAAATAAATTGCTGATAATACAAGCATGATTTATTCCGACTGTTGTATCTGAATAAAACCCAAGTCTATGTTTTTAAAATGTGGGCTTGGGGTAATTTTTGAGAACTATTCTCTCTTCATTTGTTTATTGTCTCTTTCTTAATTCTTCCTACCATATTACTTTTTTGTCACACCACAGCGTGATAATCCAAAAAGGAAACTTTTTCCGATCCTTCAATCCGATAAAGAAAACTCCCTCCCTGTCCTTCTGAAAGAAACTCCCCTCCACACCTGTCACGACTTGCTTGCCACGCAACGGCGTGGGCCTGAGCGGGACATGTGTGACAAATAGAGTGATCTCTGGTTTCTGATAAAAAATGGCAATTCAAGCCGAAAATAGTGTAAAAGTTTTTAGCACCTTAGACATACGGTTGTCTCACTACCAAATTACGTTTGCTCCTGATCATTTAATTCATCAAAAATTATGACAACACAACAAGTAGCAAACCGGTATTATGAGCTCATCCAGAAAAACCTTTATGAGCAAATTCAAAATGAACTTTACGCTCCGAATGCCGTCAGTATTGAGCCTGAAAACGACTCTAAGCTTCCTTTGGTAGTGACAGGAATAGACGCACTCAGACAAAAAGAAAGTCTTTTTTTCTCTCAGGTTGAGCAAATGCACAGCAGCTACATGAGTGAACTGGTTGTTTCTACCTTCTTTTTCTCAATGATGACAGGAATGGATGTTACCATGCAAGGCAAACCCAGAAAGAACAAAGAGCAAATCTGTGTATTCGAAGTTCGTAATGGTAAAATTGTCAAAGAACAGTTTTTCTATGACGATTTTGCCTGATTACTCCTGAAAACTGGCCAGCGCTTCGTGCTGGCCAGTTTTAGTTACCAAATGCCTTATTTAGGTATTCAGTGAAGGTTATTTTTTGAGGTTCAAAACCTGCGTTGGTAATCAATAGTTTATCTATATTCACTAACGAGAACGAGCGTAGTTGCTGTCTTAGCTGGCAAAACGCGACCAATACCCATTCATTGTATTGGTTACTGTAGATAGCAAAAGGCTCTACACTCCGCTGGGTGCACTGGCCTGCTTTATTGGTATAGTCAATACGAATCACTAAGCAATCAACCAATGCTTTTTGAATATCGATCAAATACTTGCTTTTGGGAGTCTGATCAATATAGGTATTGGAAACGCCCATTTTCTGTTCTAACCTTTCGGTTTTGCTTAAAATTATGTCCGGCAGTACAGATCGTACTTTTCCTGTAACTTCAGAAAATAGCTGGATCAGGGAAGAGTCCTTGCTGGACTGTATAATGAGTTCGGCAGTCAACAATGCATTCGCTTCCTCTTCAGTAAACATGATAGGCGGTAGCCGATAACTATCCATAATACGAAACCCTTTACCTTCTTCGATAACGATGGGAACACCTGCCCTTTCAAGTGTTTTCATGTCGCGGTAAATGGTTCGGTTGCTCACGCCAAATTTATCCGCCAGCTTTCGGGCTGTGATTAATCGTTTTGACTGCAACTGTGTTAAAATGGCAGTCAATCGGGTAAGCCTTTTTATATCGTTATCCATTGGTATGATTTGATACGTTGTATGAATACAGAAAAATAACCTTGCTTTGGAATAAGAATCGCACTGAGTGAATCAAAACTAACATAAAATAGATTTGATCCACTCATGTGTTTATAGGGTTTGTGTCACAAATAGCTTACGATTATTTTTATCTGGTTGTATCTAAGCCCCATTGTTACTACTAAAATATGAATCGATGGTAAAAACCAAATGTGTATTAAAGAACTGACTTTGTAAAATAGGATGATTAAAACGAATACACCTCTGCAACTACGTTTGCCTGTTGACTCAATCGAAGTCCTTTAGTTGAGCAAGAGAATGTTCAGTCAAACAAAAGACTCAAATGTTATGTTTCCCTTTTTTGATCCAAGTGTGACCTTTAACCTAGACTTATCTGTTTTTCCTCCCTCTGGTAGGTGGGCAGTAAATTTTCCCTGGTAACCTATTTGACTTAGCCATTCGTTCACTTCAGTTGCGTTTGGATGCCATGCTTCAATTGCCTCAAGAGTCAGATCAGAAGGAGATAAAAGTTGAGCGGGGTGGGTTTGACCCTGCCACTGGATGATCGTAGGGGCAATCCCTTGCAACGGCATCTGGCCATTTTCGGGAATAGCAATCTGCCACTGGTAACTATCACGCTGTAACGATTCGATTTTGCCATGTTGCATTGTTGAACGATCTACGGCTCCTTGGATGTCGTTGGTTCTAACTACCCATGTTAGTAATTTGGGCTCGCTTCCTGGTTGCAAGGTGTCCATGCCAAACCAGCGTGGCCTTTGTGGGTTGGATAGGCTTGGATCAATAGCAATGACTTCCAGATAGGTTTGATCCTCTAGTTTAACAACAGCGTTATGCGTTCCCATCATCAGGTGTTGCCCTCCTTTTTGTGGCAAAACACCAAGCCGTTCATAAATGAAACTTACTCCATCTTCAAGTGAGTAAGAACCAAAAATCAAATGGTCAAATGTTGTGCTGATTTTATCTTGAGAAATCATGATGAGATACTATGATTGGGTACAGATGATATTTCTTCAGCTTTTGTGGTATTTCCGTTTGCGGTCAAAATTATGTTATGCTACAATATAAATTCTGATATCAGGCGTGTCTTTCAGATACGGTTTTAATGCAACCACAACATCACTGGTGAACAGATCACTTGAAAGATACGCCTTTGCATCATCGGCAGATGCAAAACCATGTAACACCTGAACATCTTCCTCTCGTATTAGGAGTTCTTTGGATATTGCTCCCTTTATAGTATCCAGGAAAGGTGCTTTGTATTGAGTGTAAACGCCTGCTGCTTTTGCTCTGTCTGCCTGATCAATCTTCAGACTGATTTGTAAATATGCTTTTGCCATTGGATTTAAATGTTAAATATAAGGCAAAAGTCGAAAGAGAGGAAGACTCAAAAAATGGACGGAATTGAAAAGGAATGGTAAATTCAGGAAATAGACTTTCTAAACTCTGAAGGTGATAGTTGGGTGTGTTTTTTGAAATACTTTACAAAATAAGAAGGATCATCGAAGCCTAACCGATAGCCAATCTGATTCACATTCATATTAGAGTGCAATAACAACCGCTGTGCTTCCAGGATAATACGTTCCTGTATCATCTGTGACGGTGTTTTGTTCAAAACTTGTTTAGTAATATCTGATAAGGTTCTTGAAGATATAAATAGTAAATCGGCATATTCAGCTACGGAAAATCCCTTTGTGTAATGCTGATCTACCAGGTTTACAAATTTGATAAGTTGAACTCTTTTCTCATTCAACGTAAATGAATCAATGTTGTCTGCCTGCTCAAGTTCATTTTTCCTGCGCTGTACCTGAATCAGAAAGGATTTTAGCGATGCTCTTACTAATTCTTCCCGTCCAAATGCTTCTTCACCCTTTAACTCCCGAATGATTTGTCTGATATATTCCTCCAAGATAGAATCCATATCCTTATCCATGCAGCAGGAGGATTGCTGGTAGGGACTATTAAAAATCGTATATTTCAAAAAGAAGTCTGTTTCATTGTCTTTCTGGACCAGGAAGGTTTCATTAAAATGTAATAGAAAGCCTTTGTAATGGGTATTTGGATCAAAATAATGAACTTGATTTTTAGCAATAAAGAATAGGGTATTATTCAAAACTTCATACTCTTTAAAATCGACAAAGTGTTTGCCCGCTCCACTTTTAAACCAGATAATCTGATAATAGCTATGAATATGTGGTCTGGTTGTATTACTCTGATGCTTTTTTAAATATTCATGCAGATCATGAATAGCAAATTGTGGCTTATCGGGTTGATGCCTGTTCAGATGGTATTCATTAATTGTAGTTTCTTCTTTTGCCATAACCTTTCTACGATCTATGTTATTCTTCTTTACTTCTATTTCAGAAAGTTATTTTTCCGAACTTGCATTTGACAACGAATCTACAAAAATCTGACAGCAATAAAGAAGATCGTTGCGCCACTATTAGGAGATTGCTCATATCTACCATACAAATTCGCGTTTGTCCACTAAATACCCTGTTTTAAAGAATCATTTTTGTGCGATGAAATCAAACGTAATTATTATTGGCGGTGGCTTAAGTGGCTTAGCACTAGCATTCTTTCTTCAGAAAAAAGGTATGGAGGCAACTGTCTTAGAAGCGTCTGACAGACTGGGTGGACGCATACATACTGTTACAGGTTTGCTTGGGACACCGTTGGAATTAGGTGCTACCTGGTTTTCGGATCTACATATCCATTTGCTCGGGTTAATAGAAGAGTTGGGTTTGACAAAGTACCCGCAGTATTCGGAAGGTATTGCTCTTTTTCAAACAAAATCATTTGAACCTCCACAAAAATTCTTTGTTCCAGCAGCAGATAACCCATCTTACAGACTAGTTGGGGGAACACAAATGCTTATCCATGCATTGGCTAAAAAACTAAACCGCGAACAAATTCACCTGAATAAAAAGGTTTCTGCTATTAAACAAACCAATGCTGGGGTGCAGATTGAGACAACTGACGGTACTGTTTTTAGCGCAGATCAGGCAATTGTTTGTCTGCCACCTCAATTAACCATTACTAAAGTTCAGTTTTCACCCACATTGCCAGAAGCTGTCAGTCAACTCTTTCCGACAGTGCAAACCTGGATTGCTGGTTCAATCAAGTTTACCCTGGAATATGCTGAGCCATTCTGGAGAAAAGAAGGCTATTCAGGCATGGTATACTCCCATGCTGGGATAGTAGTAGAAATGTATGACCATACCAATTTTGAAGAAAATAAGTATGGATTTACCGGATTTCTAAATGGTGGAGCTGCTGCCTATAGTCAGGATGTACGGAAAGAATTTGTACTGGGCCAGCTTGGTGAACTTTTGGGATCAAAAGCAGCCAACCCAATCGCCTATTTTGATAAAGTATGGGATGGTGAATATATTCAGGATGAAAGTGCTGTTATCCTGCGACCACATCAAAATAATGGTCATCCGGTGTTGCGTTCATCGTATATGGATGGTAAGCTGCATTTTTGTGGTACAGAGACAGCCACCCGATTTGCTGGCTACATGGAAGGTGCAATTATTTCTGCAAAATCAGTTTCTGAGAAGTTTTAAATGCCTGCTGAAGTGTATCCTATCGTTTGACGACTTTAGTGCCTATCACAAAAATATAATCATACGTTTATCATATGGACGAAAACAGCGCAGAAAGCAAGGTGACAAAATTAAAGGAAATTGCTACCTCCTGTTTAAAACTGGGCACAATAGGATTTGGTGGCATTGTAGGCATGGTAGCCACCATAGAAAACGAAATGGTGATTCGAAGAAAGTGGATTGATCATCAACATTTCATGGATGTTCTGAGTGCTTCTTATATCATTCCAGGACCCAATGCCGTGGAAGTAGTGATGCATTGTGGGAAGGAACGCGGCGGAAGAATGGGATTAGTACTGGCAGGTATCTGTTATATCTTGCCTGCTATGCTGATTTGTTTACTTCTGGGTTACCTTTATCAGACCTATAGCTCACTTCCAGATGTGCAGAACGTTATTTTTGGCCTCAGACCAGCAACTACAGCCTTAGTACTAAGTACTGTGTTTCGGCTATCGGCGACTACCTTGAAAGATAATAAAATACTTAGTGTACTGTGTTGTTTGGTTTTTGCAGGCTCCCTGTATGGTCTCAATGAAGTATTGCTTATCTTGGGAGCAGGTATTATAAACTATGTGGCTTATCATGTAAAAAACACAGTGGCAGTATTTTCCGGTCCGTTTCTTTCTCCTGTTCTGGGTCAGATATATACACATCTGCACATACCTGCACATTTTTCAGAGGCTAAGCTCTTTTTCATTTTTCTCAAAATTGGTGCCGTATTGTACGGTAGTGGGTATGTTCTCTTTGCGTATATGGACGAAGCACTTGTGCAAAATAACCACTGGCTAAATCATCAGCAATTACTGGATGCGATTGCTGTTGGACAAATCACTCCTGGCCCTATACTATCGAGTGCCACGTTTGCCGGATATCTTATTGGTGGGACCACAGGTGGTATACTAGCAACTATCGGTATTTTTTTACCCTCTTTTTTTATTTCCTTTTTTCTGCATAAGCTACTTTCTGTTGCCCGGAAAAGCCAGAAAGTAAGAGTGTTTTTAGATGGGCTTAGTGCTGCATCCATTTCAGTAATCGCTGTAGTAGGACTTCATTTATTTAGCGCATCTATACAACAGTGGCAGGGGACAGTAATTTTGTTGATATGCCTTGTTCTAACACTTTTTACAAAAAAGGCTAGTCCTGTCGTCGTGTTAGTAACAGGAAGTGCTGGTGGTTTTTTATTGCTTAGTATTTAAGCCCGTTCCTGAATTTACCTATTCCTGAATTTACCATTTCTTTTCAATTTCGTCCATTTTTTGAGCCTGGTCTTCTGCTGAACTTTGCAACAACAAAACGTTCATCGTATAAAAAATCAAAGAATGGAACAAGCATTAATTATTGGTGGTACAACCGGAATGGGAAAAGCCACGGCACATCTTTTATTGCAAAAAGGGATAGAGGTTGTAATTGTAGGCAGAACTGGTCAGAATCTTGAAAAAGCTAAACAGGAGCTATCTGCTTCTGGAGCGATAAAAACAAAAGGAGTAGATTTGTCCACACAAAGTGAAGTGAAAGCTTTTGCTTCATCATTACAAGGGGAAATGCCCAATTTAAAATACCTGGTAAATGCAGCAGGTTATTTTAGTCCAAAATCATTCTTAGAACATACCGAGCAGGACTATGATATATACCATACCTTCAACAAAGCCTTTTTCTTTATTACTCAGGCAGCTGCTAAAGTTATGAAAGAGAATGGGGGAGGCTCTATCGTAAATATCGGATCAATGTGGGCAAAACAAGCTATTAAAGCTACTCCGTCTTCTGCTTATTCGATGGCAAAAGCAGGCTTACATAGTTTAACACAGCATTTAGCAATGGAACTGGCCGACAGCAATATCCGTGTAAATGCGGTTTCGCCTGCAGTAGTAGTAACCCCTATTTACGGTTCTTTTATAGAAGATAGCAAAATAGAAGAAACATTGCAGGGGTTTAATACTTTTCATCCCATTGGCAGAGTGGGCAGACCTGAAGATATCGCAAAGACTATTGTATTCCTGTTGTCAGAGCAGACAAGCTGGGTTACCGGAGCTATCTGGGATATCGATGGTGGTGTGATGGCAGGAAGGAACTAAAGAAGTGCAATTGATCACATCAAAAGAGCATAGCAAAATTAAAAATAAGAGCTTTTTAGATACATTTTAATGCATTTTTTCAAAGAGTGTCTGATTAATTTGTAAAATAACATAAGTAAGTGAGAATACTAGTAAGTGAGTGTTAGCTAAAAATAGCTTTCCGCTCACTTACTATTGTATTTTATATCACTATCTTAACATTCTAGATTGGATGCATATAGAAAGTTTTATACTGCTTCTGTCGCTTTACCTACGTATTTAACATGTAAGACCTGTATATATGAAAAAGCTATTGGTGTTTTCTATTTTGTCAATTGTTGAGTTTACTACTGGCCAGGTTTTAAAAAAGGATAACTACAAACATTATATAGAAGCATTCAATAAAAATGATTATGAACTATATAAGCTCGGAGATTTTAGTAATGAGAAAGCATGGAGTTTTTTAGAAAACAATATTCCGTTTTTTGATTGTCCGGATAAGCAACTGGAAGAAACATACTATTTCAGGTGGTGGACCTATCGTAAACATATCCGTAATACGCCAGAAGGTCACATTATCACAGAGTTTCTTCCAGATGTGTATTGGGCGGGTAAATACAATTCGATTGCCTGTGCAGCCGCTCTTCATTTTATGGAAGGAAGGTGGTTAAAAGAAACGAGCTATTTTGAAGAATATGCAAGGTTTTGGCTAAAAGGAAGTGGGGCAAAAACAGCAAGAGGTTATTCCTTTTGAATAGCCAATGCGCTAATAAACTATACCCATGTGCATCCCAATGATTCATTGCTGGCAGAGTTGTTTCCTTATCTGGAATACAACTTCAGGGAGTGGGAAAGAGAAAATTGGGATTCTACTGGTTTCTTCTGGCAAACAGATAACAAAGATGGAATGGAACTATCGATTTCAGGTGAATATCCCAACTGTGATACGAAAGGATACAGAGCAACTATAAATAGTTATATGTTTGCTGAAGCGGAGGCTTTGATGAATCTTGCCTTCAAACTTAAGGATACAACCAAAGCAATGTATTATAAAAGTAAGGCAGACACAATCAAAAAAAACATCAATACCAGGTTATGGGACAGGAAGGCAGCATTTTATAAAGTAATTCCCTGGGGTGGAAATTTAACATTTTCTGATGCACTGGAATTGCATGGCTATACCCCATGGTACTTTAACATTCCCCCCAAAGAATATTCCCAAGCATGGAAGTACGTAATGAATCCCAACTATTTTTATGCAAAATATGATCCCACTACTGCAGCACAAAACCATCCAAAATTCAGGATTTCTTATCAAGGGCATGAATGCCAATGGAATGGACCAAGCTGGCCATTTTCAACGTCAATCACACTTACGGCAATGGCCAATTTGCTCAATAATTACACTCAGCCATACGTATCAAAAAATGATTACTACCAATTAGTAAAAATATATAGTTCCTCACACCAAATCAGCTTCCCCGATGCCACTCACAACCTTGGATAGATGAAAACATTAATCTATTTACCGGAGACTGGGTATCCAGAACAAGATTAAAGACCTGGGAAAATGGTACCTGGAGTCAGAAGAAAGGAGGTCAAGAACGAGGGAAAGACTATAACCATTCCACATTTATCGATTTAATTATAACAGGGCTCGTTGGTATACGCCCCTCTGCAGACAACGATCTTGTGGTCCATCCACTTCTTCCCGAACATGAGTGGAATTATTACTGTCTGGACAATGTGCGTTATAAAAATAAAACCCTAACGATTTATTATGATAAAACAGGCAAACAGTATAATCAGAAGAAGGGATATTACATACTGGTTGATGGGAAGGTTGTATTTGAGTCGACGAAGCCAAAAGATGCTATCATTAAATTAGGTCTATGAGTATGCTAGCTAATACAACGCTAGTTGCATCTCTCTATTCTCATCACATGTTCCAATATATCCTCTGCAAGCTGAACAATGGAGAAAAGCGCACTACTGATAATGCCAAGTTCTGCTATATATTGGATGTTTAGTTGAATAAAGTATACTTTTATAAATCCAGAAGCCTCAAAATATGTATGTCTCAACCTGCTGATATTCGAAAGCTATATACACCTGTACAACCAACCATCCGACCCTCTACTCCTGATGTACAATACTATGAGTTTTTACCCGATCCGGCACTTCAGCCGTTCATCTATTGCTACTGGCAATTAAAAACGTTACAACCTCTGTCACAGTCATTCACCTATCGAGTGGTTGCGGATGGCTGTATTGATGTTTTCTTTGAACTAAATGCTTTGCAAAATGCCTTCGTCATGGGATTCTGTGAAAAGTACACCGAGTTCTCACTAGCCAATACATTTAATTATATTGGAATCCGGTTCTTGCCTACTATGTTTGCACAATTGTTTGGAATCAGTGCTTCTGAACTAAGCAATCGACTGGAAGATCTGGCATTGGTGGTTCCTGAAATGGCTCAATATATTGGCAAGCATTTTACCTCTTCCTTACAACTACATGAGATTAAAACATTGCTGGACACCTATCTGTTTAACTCATTATCGAAGGTGCGTTTTGATAACGATAACAGAGTATATAAGGCTATCGAACTTATTTTAAATCACCAGGGAGTTCTTGATGTTGAGAAAGATTTGGATACAGGTCTTAGTTCCAGACAACTACGCAGACTCTTTGAATTTTACATTGGCGATACACCTAAAATCTTTTGTAAAGTAGTCCGATTTCAGCATTTGCTCAATACACAGCCTTCTGCAGAGAGCTTGCGACACAATAAACTATTTTTTGAACTTGGCTACTATGACCAGGCTCACTTTATAAAAGACTTTAAACACTTGTATGGCACTACACCCGGTAAGGCCTTTGCAGAGTAACTTTGTCCGATTTTTACAATATTTTTACGGTTAGCCCTCCGAACTTTGCAGTGTTCTTTTATCACAACTCTATGAAAAGGATACTCTCTGTTTTCGCATTTGTTTGTCTGATAACCCATGGTTATACACAAACTCATTTATCATCATCAAACCGACATACCATGAAACTAAACGCAGGTATTATCACTGAAAAACTGGTTGAAAGCAAGGCTTTTTATACCAATGTGCTGGGCTTTGGTGTTACTTTTGAAAATGACTTTTATATATTGCTGCATACTCCTGGCCAGCAAGCAGAATTAAGCTTTCTATTGCCTAATCATGCTTCCCAACAATCACTTTTTCATAAACCGTTTCAGGGGCAGGGAATGTATCTGACTATTGAAGTGGATGATGTGGACAAGATCTATCAGGAGATAAAGAAAAAAGGTATTCCCATTAAAATTGACATTCGGGATGAACCCTGGGGCGACAGGCATTTTGCTATTCAGGACCCTAATGGTGTTGGCATTGATATCGTAAAGTATTCTCCCAGGTAGAACAACAAGCTGAATATCTAAATAGAGTAAACATCACCCTGAAAAGGGTAGATGTTTATTCCTGTCATTGTGTTATTACTAAACTGAATGATGATAAAAAGTTCATTGGTACTAATACCGACCAGAAGCCTTCACTATTCATATCAACTAGAATCCTGTGATTCCAGTTGATAGTAGAAATATGCAAATAGTCAGACCGTTTCAAAGTCAAAGGAGTGAAGGATTGTATTGCGACCAGATGTAGGCTCGTTTACTCCCATTTTCCAAAGCCGAAGGATTGGGTTGTTCCATTATGTCTATGATTTCAAATCCGAGTGCTATCAGCAATTCCATGATATGCCCGATTTCATAAAAATAGAAATCAATGCTAACCGGGTGATCTACATACTGATCCAGATGCCTGATCGAGTTACCTGTATGAAAAGCCAATAGGAATTGTCCATTGGCAGACAAGGTTCTTTTAATTTCCTGAAATGCGATTTTCAGTTGCTCTTCATCAAAATGGATCATGGAGTAAAAAGCAAGGACTGCCCCAAAAGAATGATCTGGATAAGGTAGCTGTTGGAGGTCTGCCACCTCAAACTGCAGCAAGGGGTATTGCTCTTTTGCAATATGTATCATTTGAGAAGACATGTCTATGCCCACCAGATCGGTGATCTTATGCTTGGATAAAAAGTCAGTAATTTGTCCGGAACCGCACCCCACATCGATCACTTTTCCTCTATGGAGGACTTCTAACGCAAATTCTCGTATTAAAACTCGTTCAAACTGATTAGGCGCAAATTCATCTTGGATTTTAGCTGCATAATTTGTCGCTATCTTGTCATAGTAATCTATAATGTCTTTTTGTTCCTGCATAGGTTTGGTTGGTATCTGTTTTAGCTACATCCTATCCGATCAGCTTCTTTAGGCAATAGCTTTGTATATAAGTTCTATACTGGCTATATATGTGTATCCTTGCCGATAAAAATACGCATAGAAGCATTCTATAGTAAAGATAAAACTTCATACGGGCTCTGAGAAGTTGTCAAATAGCTATTGAAGCAGTTTAAACAAATTTATAAAGGCTGCAAAGGCAGATTATACGAAAGTTCTTGAAGAACCATTTCCCGTCGTTGGTGTTATCACCAACGACCACTTTCCCCTCATGCAAGTTGGTGATAACACCAACTTGGGGATTGAAGCTGAAAAGCATCTTTTGTGCTGCGCCTTCATAAGGCTACGCCAGGCAAAATAATTTCGTCTCGCTCCAAAATCTATCCTTTTCGTCTCTTTAAAATTTGTTTAAACAGCTTCATTTTGTAAAGTCAGATCCTAGTAACGTTATATACAAACTAAAAACATGCGAGCTACAATTTTACCTGTTTTTCGGCTGATCGTCTAAATAAACTCACCACGAAATATACCTTTGCAGCCTTTAAGAATAATTTTAGACAACCTCTCAAGCCAATAACTCTATTCTTATCAAGCAGTAAAGCCTTCTGCCTGATTTTCTCACTCCATAGATTTTCCACCCATTTGTATAATAGGATGAATTGAGCGATTTACAGGGAGTGGACCAGATAGCAACCACTTCAAGACCCATCCATGTTTTATCTACAAGTTCTATGCAAGTGAGTTATACTTATTGGTCGTAGTTTTTATCTGATGACATCAAAAGGTATTAACTATACCTTTTGATGTCATTATTTGTACACAGTATTACATTACTGTAAGCACAATCTTTCCCTGAATATGGCCAAGAGCAGCCCGTTCATGAGCCTTTTGGGCATCTGAAAGAGGAAACGTGCTATCAATAGCTATACGGACAGTTCCAGCATCAAGAAGGCTTCCTAACTCTGCCAGTTGCAGGCCGTTTGAGCGTACCTGGGCTGCCGAAACCGTTACGCCCTGCTTTGCTGCCTGTTCATGGTCAGCAAAACCCAGGAACACGGGAAATAAAGCACCACCACGTTTGAGAATACGAAGGAAACGTCCAGTAGTAGGTCCGCCAAGTGTATCGAGGACAAGATCTACCTCCTTCACCACCTCCTCAGGAGCATGCGTTGTATAGTCGATGAACTGATCTGCACCAAGCTCACGCAGAAACACTTCATGCTTTCCTGAGGCTACTGCAATCACCTGTGCACCCTGCCATTTTGCCAACTGTACTGCCAGATGTCCCACACCGCCTGCTGCCCCATTTATGAGCACTGTCCTACCAGTGAGTGGTACTGGACTATGAGGCTGAGGTTGAAATGGGTTAGGTTCGTTGTGCCCTAACCGGATCAGGTACTGCCATGCTGTAAGGCCTGCCATAGGGGCACCTGCAGCATGTATATGATCAATGGCAGCTGGTTTGTGTGCCAGATCTGACGCAGGTGCAGCCACATATTCAGCGTAAGCAGCACTTTTTCCGAAACTGGGAAAGCGAATCATTCCAAAAACTTCATCACCAACAGCGAAACCTTGCACATCTGGAGCTATGGCCTCAATAACACCCGAAACATCCGATCCGGGAATGACAGGTAAAGTTACGGGTGGCTTGAAGTTTGGAACTGTTTTATATCCATCACGTAAATACCAGTCAGGTGGATTGATCCCGATTGCGTGCACACGAATGAGCACCTCGCCCGGCTCGATTGTAGGAAGTGGCACATCCTCATAACGTAGTACTTCTGGTCCACCAAATGTATGGAGCCGAATGGCCTTCATCATTTGTGTATTGCTTATATTATCTGTTGCGTTTTCGAATGGTTGCATTGTATTGATTTTTAGTATGTTCTTTATTGAATGGATTCTTATTATGGACTTAAGCTGTGAAGGGTTTACCTGTTAAGAATTGACTTCGTGTTTTTCCTGCCACTCAAAATTTCCTATTCGCTCTGTGATCAGCCAACGGTTATTCTGACGGATATATGTGTCCTGGTAAACAGCCCCGATACTGGTCTTTATTTTTTTGCCATCTTCGGTGCCAATCAAGGTGATTAAGCAATAGCATGTCCCGGTAGCATTATTGCCCTGGATAGCTACCTGTTGCTGTCCATTGAAATGGTAGACGATTTCAACGTTTTTAAGAAACTCAGTAAAGGCTTTTTCCATTTCTATGCGGCCTTTTAGCTTTAAAAATGGCTTGCCGTTTATATAGGTTTCTGAGATTGCATTTTCAGAAAAAAGCTGCACCTGGGCGTGCACATCTTTTTTATCTGCCAGGATAGAAATGCTATCAATCAGCTCTCTGAGAAAAACTCTATCTTCTATTTCTTGACTATTCATGATGTGTTTTTGTTAAAAATTGGCATAGCAATACCTGAGTACCCATTACTGGATACATAAAAGGGATAACTTTTTACAAAGGGATTGATGACTTGCTATCTGTTTAGCAATCAACGTCAACCTAACAGCCTGTGTACAGTACAGGTTGCTGAAGACTTGTTTAAGAGCTTAGTAAAAAGACTTTCTGAAGATGTTGGGTGAAAGATGGGTGTAACGCTTAAACAATTTATTAAAAGATTGCGGGTGCTCAAAACCCAGTTGATACGCAATCTCAGCTACCGTCAATCGAGTGGTACTTAGAATTGTTTTGGCCCTTTCAATTAAGCGATCATGGATATGCTGCTGTGCGCTTTGACCTGTCAGCGACTTAAGCATATCTGTCAGGTATCTGGGTGATACCTGAAGATGATTCGCTACCTCAAGTACAGTAGGTATACCACTCTGCTGATCAGCAAAACGGGTTGCCAGGTAGGTGTCCATTTGACTGATCAGATCATGATAAATAGCCTTTCGGGTCAGAAATTGCCGGTTATAAAAGCGATTACTGTAATTAAGTAATAATTCAATCTGTGAAACAAGTACATCCTGGCTGAAGGCATCCGTGTTTGTTTCCAGTTCAGCAGCAATCGTGTCAAACAAGCCAGCAATTATGTTTTTCTCTTTCTCTGAGAGGAACAAGGCTTCATTTACGGCGTAGGTAAAGAAGCCATACTGATGAATGTTCTTTCCCAACTGATAATTCCGCAGTAGATCAGCATGAAAAAACAGATTGTATCCCTCATAACAGTTTTCGTCCCCAGATATGGTGATAAGTTGATTCGGGGCTAAAAAGGCCAGGCCACCTTCTTCAAAGTCATAATAGCTTTGTCCATATTTTATCTGACCACTGAAAGCCTTCTTAAAGGAAACTTTATAAAAGTCGACCAGAAAGCTACGCCCTGCATTTTTACGGGTAACATTTTCCGTACTATAGTTGACCAGCGCGATCAGGGGATGCAATGGTTTAGGCAGCTCAAGTGCCCGCATAAACTCTGATATGCTTTTGAAAATGATGGGTTGTGATATAGTTTTCATAACTTGGCCTGTGTTATACTAAATTCTTTACACCAGAATGTCTGATAATCTGGTCTGCCTTTATAGTGTGTGGCTGACTGATAACATTTGTTGTCACAGCAAAGTTTGTAGTACCTGGCAGTGATGTGATCAGATCCTGATTGTCTTCTCTATTGTTTTTCATAATGCAAAGGTAAGCTAAGCCAGCATCTGAAAATTAGCCTAATCTGTCAAAAGTGTAGCCAGAATCCCCTGAGTATATAACTAGCTTAATCAGTAATGAAAATCTAGATTTATAGCACAATTCATGTTAGCCAGGGTCAAATTTTACTTTCTACACTAATTAGTATGGTTGTTGTAGCAGTTGAAGTATTCCTCAAAATGAGTGTGGAGTTTTACTGTACTCTTTTTTGTATATCAGTAGCTGTGGTAATCTCTGCCGCTTCATTAGACTCTATCCGCCAAGCCTGTTCGTAAGGTTTCAGGCTCTCAAAACCAAGGTTGTATTTTTCTTGGTTTTTGTGATTCTATAAAATCGCTGATAGGCAGACTTTTACATGTATATATAATAGAACTGTTTGAAATCTGTATTTTTTATTTGTATTATTCTGACAAATAACAAACCTACTTTCCATCAGTAAAGCCCAGCAGATCGAAGTCCTTTTATGAAATCAGGTTTAAATTCTCTATTTATACTTTTTGTGTTTGTGGCATGTAACACTCAAGAAAGCAATACGACTATCAAAAAAGACAGCGTATTCAATAAAAGTATAGATCAATCCCTAAGTAAAAAGTCAATTGCGGTTGGTTCTGCCAATACCAAAACATGTTGCATTCCTGATCCAGATATGTTTCTTCTAAAACCAGCGGAGATAACAGTAAATAAGGATAGTATATCTTTCATAAGACAGTTAAAAGATCTGAATAAGGAACAAGTCAAAGCCTGGATAGATCCTATACCTGAAAAAGACAGATACAACATTGAATTGCAGTTTCAGTATTTTAAAGCAGTTGCTTTTCAGAAAGAAACAAACAATTATTCTACAATTCTGGTAATGATGATTGAAAGCTTTTGGGATGATTTTGTAATCCAGCAACAAAATCTTATTACAGTTGATCCTACTGGAAAGTATATAGATGGAATACCTGTATGCTACATAAAGAATCTGAGTAATTCAGATCCGGAAGTTGGTAGTCCATCAGGATTATATCAATTTTCCACAAGGACCCATAGCTACTTCAGTGGTGATACAATAAAGGTGTATCAGTTAGTATCAGTTGCCAAAACTGAAGATCCGAAATTAGATACAGATGAGTGGGATGAATCCTATGAAACCTTGTATAGGGTTAATCCCGAAGGAAAAATAGAGATGATACGTAAGCCTAAAAAAATTGCAGATGAGCGAGATAAACAATAACACAGGTATGGATAAGACTATCTCCCTATAGATGAGGAAGGGGAGAAGTTTATCTGATCCGACAGTTTGTCCAAATAGTAAATTTCCCTCCACAGGTTGAGGTTATCTCCAATCTGCACGTCGGGAAGCGGAGCAACAGATGAGGGTGTCTTTTTACTACAGATTGGTAGAGAAATACACAGAGAGATTTCATTCTAGAGTTCGAGGAACGCAAAAACAGACTAAATGGTAACAATCTTCAATCCTAAATCTTATGAATAAATCTTGGACGTTTTTTTGTTTAGTTTGCTTCTTTCTGACAGATTTTAGTTATGGTCAAGGCTCTCCGCTTTCTCAATCCATTGTTTTATCGATGGATAAGGACACCACCCTCCAAATTACATACAAAAATATTTCAAAAAAGGAATATGTGCTTTGGATGCAGGATTGGCGAGTTCTTCTAGTAGATCCAAAAACACTTCTTATTAGTATTGCAGATGATTGGCCTCTCGTTAATTTTTTATATATCTACCCAAAAAATATAGATATTTATGATAAATTTAATGTTAATATCTTTTACTATTATGATTCCAAAGACTATAATATTTTATATGAAAGCTTTAAAGTTTTAAAACCTCAAGAGATCTTTCAAACAACGCTAACCATAAAAAATCCAGAAAAGATTGAGATATTGAAAAAAGGCAAAGTCAAACTAACCTATATTTATGGTGTTGCAGAGCTGGAGAAGATATTGAAGGTGTTTCCAGATAAAGAACAACTATTTATCCAAAAAGATACAACAAGCATAGAGATTACTGGTAACACATTTTATAATCAACGTATGGCCCAGTTTTCTACAACAAATTCTATACAATTACAGAATGAACTAGTTGCTCCGTATTTTAAAGGATATGTAAAAGAGTTTTCTATGAAGAAAAGTAGTACACAAAACACAATCTATTTTCAAGAAAAACAATAAAGGGACTTATCTTGAGTTTGTTTCATCCTGAAACAGATTAACAGGTACTAAAGATTACAATAAGTCATTTTAAACATTAATTCACTCAACCTCCTGCAAACGCAATCATTTCCTGTCGTGGTGTTATCACCAGTCTGCGTATTAATAAAAGATTGCTGGTGATAACCACAGCAACGAAAACGAGTTGAAGTGAAACCTCGTAAAATCATACCCAAACCAATAGAACGAATGAAATTTCGACAAAGATTTCTCAGATATTGTGATGTATCAGCGTTTGGTATAACTTTTCTTTTTCTTCTATCTGTCGTAACAAAGCTTTTAAAAAGTGATCCTTTTTCAGTAGTTGAAACTACCTCTCCAGGGTTTAATAGACTAATAGACATTGCTTTACTAATCCTTTTTGTTTTCTCCTATCTTAATGTTTTTATCCTCTTTTTTGGCCTGATTATGAGTTGGTTTGAGAAAAAGCTCGGAAAGTTCATCTTTTATATCCTGGCTATTGTTTTTGAAATAGGTATAATTAAGCTATCTAATGACTTTGAATTAATTATAGGCTCATTGAAAGGAATCATACACCACTTTACTTCACTATAACCCTGTTACGCTATGGTATGCCATAGAGACATTAAATTTGCAGATACTCCTCCTTCTATAGAAGAGTTTATTGCGGAAATCAATAAAATTACTGGGATAGAGGTAATTTATGATGAATATGAGATAATAAATCCTCACTATCCAAGTGATAACTTTATATACACATATCAAGGAGATACTGTATCACTTACTGTATTCGGATATTATACTATAAGTTATCTGTTGGGTGTAGCTTTGTATGCACTCGTGCAATTAGGAGGTGATTTTGGCAATGGATTTATACCTGCCTGGGCATCTTTAAAATGGGAAGATATCAAAGATAGAGTAGACAGGTTGCCAAATTATCCGTATCCAAAGAATCTGTTGAATTGATAGTTGTAAACTTATTGACACTAATTCGGGTAGATTTATGACCATCGATTATTCAGAATGTCAACCAGGCGAGCCACTTAAAGCTTTCATCTTTTCTTTCTGGAAGACGCAGAATAACAGTGGCGCAGATACCCACTATACGGTAGTACCAGATGCGGGTATTGAACTGATTATCTCCGTGCAGCCTGATAAGCCCAATCGAATGGATCTTTTTGGTTTAGCAACCCACATTCTGGATATCACAATCCCTAATCAGGCTGTCTTCTATGGCATTCGCTTTAAACTGTTAGCAGTTGAGTACTTGCTCAAGACGACTTTAGAAACCAATTCCATTCAAAAACCACCCATACATTTTGAACAGATTGATCCACAAGCAGAAACGTCACTGGATAGCTTTGTCGATACCATTAGTACACATTTGCATCAACACCTCCAGTCAGTGATAATTGATCCAAGAAAACAAAAGCTTTTAGACTTGGTCTATCACTCAAAGGGAACCATTCCTGTGCACAAGCTGGCTATTGAAACTGGGTGGGCTGCCCGACAAATCAATCGGTATTTCACAAATACATTTGGCTTACCGTTAAAGGTGTATTTAGAACAACTTGCCTTTTTTTCATCCTTACCTCAGATTGGACAAGGTGATTTTTATCCACAAGACCATTACTATGATCAGTCTCATTTCATCAGACAAACTAAAAAACATACTGGAAATACACCCAAACAACTTTATCTGCAACGGTATATCCGGTTTGTTCAATTAGGCCATTACTCAGAGGAGTAATAACAAAGCATTTGGCAACGTAAAGCTTTGTCCTGATTATCTAGTTAGCCAGTTCCCTGTTAGTGGGATATGCACAAACTGCCTTGTCTCTATATATAGCTGTAAAAACAGCCATAAAGCCCATTCTTTGTTTTTTTTGAACTTTAATAGGATTAAGATGAACTTTTCTTTGGGGATAGTATGTGGAATATTCATTTATTTATATAAATTTCATTCCGCATTTACAATAACGCTGTATTATGACCTCATCTAATTCGCAGTACGATACTTTATGGCATTCTTTCAAGGCCGGAGATAGGGCTGCATTTGCCTCTATCTATAGAAAGTATGTGACTGCATTATTAAATTATGGCAATAAGATTACTTCTGATCGTACCTTAGTCGAAGATAGCATTCAGGATTTGTTTTTTGAGTTATGGGAAAGCCGGGAACGAATTGCAGAGACTACCTCAGTGAAATTTTATTTATTTAAGGCACTTCGCTATAAGATTTATCACAATACAAATACAAAGGATTTCTCCAGCTTAGAAAGTACAGAATACAATACGGAATTGAATCAGAATTATTTTTCATATCCTTCACATGAAAGCCAGCTGATTGGCATTGAAGTTCAATCTTTACAGATGGAAAATCTGAAAACGCTTCTGGAGCAACTCCCCAAAAGACAAAAAGAAGCCATCAACCTTCGTTATTATCATAACTTCTCCAATGAGGAAGTTGCCCAGATCATGGGGGTAAACTACCAGTCGGCCTGCAATTTTATTTACAGTGCCCTTCGTAAACTAAAACTTAACCTACAAGTATCGATAGGCTGCTTTCTTCTTTTCTTACTTTTTTCGTAAAAAAGAGTCCGAGTGTATGGCTATTTTCTACGATATTAGTAGAAATCTCGATACTCCCTGATGTGTACATGACAAAGATTCCTACAAGGTGATATCTAAGATTGTTTCGACCTGATACAATTTCTCTTCAATGCATAAATAATTAAAACACCTGGTTTACAGGCCTCGGCAGGCTACTTTCTTTTTTTCTTATTTTTTTTTCAAAAAAAAGAGTTAAAAAAAGAAGGTTAGTCCATTAGTATATGGAAAGCCTAATGCATTCCCATACAAATGGACTATACACACTATACGATCGAGGATTTTGCCTCAGATCAGAGCTTTATTGACTGGGTACATCAATCCGATCCGCGAGCAAGTGCTTATTGGGAGCGGTATCTGGATGAACATCCTGAACTAAGTACAAAGGTAGAACAGGCACGTATACTGGTACTTAACCTGAAACGAGCACAGGAAACACACCAGGACCCTGTAGTCATAGATGCGTTATGGGATAAAATTCAGGCCAGAACAGAATCTAAAACACAAATCCATATATCCTCTGATACAGAAACAGAAAAGCCCATAAAGCGATCTGTCAGTCAGATTCGTTTCCTGGCTGCTGCCAGTGTATTGTTACTATGCTTGTGTGTGATGGTATGGTTTGTGAGTCGACAGGATACAGCCAAACCGCGTTCAGATCTGTATGTCTACCACAATAGTTTAAAGGAGGAATATAGTGAACAGGTAAACCAGACTGGAAAGCCAGTAAAGGTTCTGTTGTCTGATGGAAGTATGATTGTACTTGAAAATAAAAGCCGGCTCAAGTATAAAACAGATTATACCAACGATTCTACACGGGATGTATATCTGTTGGGAAATGCCTTTTTTGAAGTTGCCAAAAATCCATACAAACCGTTTATTGTTCATTCCAATGAAGTCTTTACCAAGGTGCTGGGAACCAGCTTCCATGTTGAGGCTCCGGAAGATGGAAAAAATATAGTGGTTTCTGTGAAGACTGGCAAGGTCTCGGTTTATACCCTTAAAACAGAGTCTAATGTAGCCACTACATCGATAACCAATAGTAGAGAGGGAGTTACCCTTCTGCCTAACCAGTGCGTAAGCTATCAGAGAACTGAACAGTCATTTAACAAAATGATTGTTGACTCCCCTCAGATCGTAAATGCAAAGATTACCAAAGCTGATTTTAGATTCGAGAACACTCCCATTGCAGAAGTTTTCAACACGTTGGAGACTGCATATGGTATTGAAATTATGTTCAATGCAGAGACAATGAAAAATTGTTTTTTAACCGCACCCATGGGGAATGAGTCCCTGTTCGAAAAAGTAAAAATCATATGTCAGACCATAGGTGCTACCTATGAAGTTATTGATGCTAAGGTAATTATCACCAGTTCCGGATGTTAATCGATCCAGCCCTCACCAAAATTGTTTTGCCTATGAGATAGAAAAAATACAAAACCCTAATCATAAAAAAGATGGTGATGTTACCAGCATCACCGATCTGTTCTCTTCAATCCCGGCTTTGTAGCGATTGGTACTCTACACAAAGCTACAGGATTCGCTTTGTCCACTATTTTATGAACCTAAACTTACCAAAGTTATGAAAAAATATCATACACTTCAAAGTTTGATTGTTACTATTACAAAATTTACCAGTATCCAGTTTCTGCTTATGTTGATTGTATCAGGTGTAGCTATGGCTGCACCAACAGATATATATGGGCAAAGTGTAATGGATAAGGTAATTTCAATCAAGGCAGAGGGTGAAACCATTAAATATGTTTTGTCAGTAATAGAAAAGTCAGTCAACATAAAATTCACCTATAATCCCCAGGCAATTGCCGTTGATCAAAAGCTTTCGTTTGATTACAAAGATCAAAAGTTATCCCGGATTCTCGAAGGGATTTTTTATCCGTTAAATATCAGTTATCAGCTTTCGGGAAATTACATCATTTTGACAAAGCAATCGCAGAATGGTGTGGGTACCGTGATAAATGCTCCGGGTATTTCTGTAACAGACAGGACCGTTACAGGTAAAGTGACTGATGATACAGGTGCCTCTCTTCCGGGTGTGAGCGTGAGTGTAAAAGGGACTACACTCGGGGCTACTACTGATGCAGAAGGCAACTATTCTCTTGCTGTTACAGGTGAGAAACTCATTCTTGTTTTTTCCTATATCGGTTACAAAACAGAAGAAGTAGTATTGGGTGATCAGACAACAGTAAATGTTAAGTTGATTGTTGATTCTAAAACGTTGGATGAGGTAGTGGTAGTGGCTTTTGGTACACAAAAAGAATATACGGTGGCAGGAGCCATTACCACCATTGAACCTGGAAAACTTCAGTCATTTGGTACTACTCGATCCGTAAGTAATAACCTGGCAGGACAGGTGGCCGGTATTATAGCGGTGCAACGTTCCGGAGAGCCAGGCTATGATAATTCTACTTTTTGGATACGAGGTATTTCTACCTTCCAGGGAGCACGAGATCCATTGGTACTTGTTGACGGGGTGGAGCGTTCGCTAAACAACATTGACCCTGCGGAAATAGAATCATTTTCTGTTCTGAAAGATGCCTCTGCCAGTGCTGTATATGGTGTTCGGGGTGCCAATGGAGTCATTCTGATCAACACAAAAAGGGGCAAAATCGGCAAGCCTTCTATCGGCTTCAGATATGAACAAGGCTTTACAAAACCAACCAAGCTACCTTCCTTTTTGAGTGCTGCTGACTATATGGAACTCCTCAATACTATTGCCAGGGAAACGAACGCTCCTGCCATTCCATATTCTCAGGATAGAATTGACAATACCCGCAATCAGACAGACCCGGATTTATATCCCGATGTGAATTGGCTGGATGCTATCACAAACGATCATGCCTCTAATAGCCGGTATAACCTGACTGCCTCTGGTGGCAGCGAAGCCTTGCGCTATTCGCTGGTAGGATCTTATTATTCGGAAAAAGGCATTGTTGCACGTGACCCAGCACAGATGTGGGATTCTTCCCTAAAACTGCATCGGTATAATGTGCGTTCAAATGTTGATTTGGATATCACTCCTTCAACACTGCTGCGAATAAATATTGGAGGATACCTGCAGGATATGAATCGCCCTCCTCAATCTATCGACGATCTGTTTTATCTGGCTTTTGAGACACCTCCTTTCGTCCATCCGACCAAATACTCCAGTGGAGAAATTCCGGTTGTTCCGGAGAGGGCTAATCCATGGGCATTAGCTACCCAAAGGGGATATCAGCGTGTCAGCGATAGTAAACTTGAGTCGTTGTTTGGGGTTGAACAGGACTTCGACAAAGTTATTCGAGGCTTAAAAGGAAGAGTAAAGTTTGCGTTTGATCGATTTTCTTCTACTGGAGTAAAAAGAAGTAAAGATCCCAATTACTATAGTCCCTCTGTAGGCAGAAATGAAGATGGGTCTTTGAATCTGGTTATTTACAGGAATGGACAGGATTTTCTGGGGTATGAAAAGACTTCTGAATGGGGTGATAAAAGTGTGTATATGGAAGGTAGCCTTACCTATTCAAGAGCCTTTGGAAAGCACTTTCTGGATGCATTGCTTCTTGGTAACAGACGCAACTATGATAAAGGAGAAGCACTTCCTTTCCGAAATCAGGGATTGGCAGCCCGCCTTTCGTATTCATATGACCGACGGTATATTGCTGAGGTGAATTTTGGGTATAACGGTTCAGAAAACTTTGCCAAAGGAAAGCGCTATGGATTTTTCCCATCCGCTGCTATTGGATGGATTCTGACGGAAGAAGACTTTATGGAGCCTTTTAAAGCCACTTTTTCAAAAATTAAACTAAGAGCCTCTCTTGGGAAAGTTGGAAATGATCGGTTAGATGGACGTCGCTTTGCCTACATTACAACCATTGGAGAGACAGATAAATACAGATGGGGCGTAAATAATGATTATGAACGGACAGGACGAAGAGAGGGTGACTATGGAGTGGCAAATTTAACCTGGGAGACCGTTACCAAAGCAAATCTGGGCCTTGAGTTGGCGCTACTAAACAATAGTATTCAGTTCCAGGCTGATTTCTTTAAGGAACAACGAAAAGATATCTTTTTAAGGCGTGAAAACATCCCAAGTTCAAGTGGATTTGTTGAAAAACCCTGGGCCAATTATGGCAAGGTAGATAACCAGGGAGTTGATATTTCCCTGAATGTAAATAAGCAGCTTTTCACTGACTTGCTTGTATCTATACGGGGTACATTTACCTACGCTAAAAATAAAATTATCGAGAAGGATGAGGCACGTGCTGTCATTGGTACCAACCGATCGCTTACAGGAAAACCTGTAGGGCAGATTATGGGACTGGTAGCAGAAGGATTATTTACGACTGAAGACTTTGCCGACGTTTCAACTGGCCAATTGATAAGTCCATTACCAAGACAGACGTTTGGCCCGGTGCAACCCGGAGATATCAAATATAAGGATGTGAATAAGGATGGAATTGTGGATGCGCTTGATGTCTCAGCCATTGGTGGAACAGTGGATCCTCAGATTGTGTATGGCTTCGGATTGAGTGTGCAATACAAAAATTTTGATGCGGGAACCTTCTTTCAGGGTACAGGAAGAACCTCGCGGATTATTGGAGATGCAAGCTCCTTTATGCCTGGCTCTGGTAATGGCGCGTTAGGAAATATTTACTCCAATGCCAATGATCGCTGGACAGCCGAAAATCCACGTCAGGATGTCTTCTGGCCCCGATTATCCAATGCCTCCAGTCAGATCAGTACACTGGCCAATAATACGCAGACGTCCAGCTGGTGGATGAAAGATATGAGTTTTCTTAGGGTTAGACGCATTGAGATAGGATACACCTTACCAAAGAATGTAATTGGCAGAATAGGGATAAAAGACAGCCGGATATTTGTGACAGGAAATAACCTTTTCACATTCTCCTCCTTTAAACTCTGGGACCCTGAAATTGATACCCGGCCAGATAACAGACCGAATAATGGCTACAGATATCCAATTATGAAGTCGGTTTCTATCGGTATGACGTTTGACTTTTAAATTTTACGACCTACTTAACATACGGGAAAAGATGAAGAACTATACAGTACTCAGATATACAATACTCTTCTTGCTGATTATTTTATCAGAGTCCTGCTCTGATTTTCTGGACAAGATGCCAGATGATTTGCTTACACAGGAGATGGTCTTTAAAGACAAAACCCGGACAGAAGAATGGTTGGCAGGGGTATACGCCAACATTCCGGATCCTTATTGGGATTATGCACGTAATATCAGTTACGATCCTTTGTCAGATGACATGTGCCCTAACCCGAGATGGGAACAATTTGGATGGGATGTGATTGCCAAACAAACCGGTAACTGGAATACGAATTCATTTTGGGGGCCCAATTACTGGTATGAATTACCCAGAAGGATACGGTCAGCTTATATTCTGATCGAAAATGTCAAACCAAATCCTGCACAACAGTTTACGCAGGAGGATGCAGATAATATGAAGTATGAAGCACGTTTCCTGATTGCCTATTATTACTGGCTCATGGCAGAAGCCTATGGTCCTGTGCCTCTTGTACGGGAGATTATACCAAGTGATGCAACTTCAGAACAATTGCTGATAGGACAGACTCCTTTTGACAAGGTAATAGACTGGGTGGATTCTGAAATGCTGGAATTATCCGGCTTATTGCCCGACAAGTATGCCAGTAATGCAAAATTTGGCAGAGCTACATCCATTATGTGTTTAGCCGTACGGGCACGTATGCTCTTATTTGCAGCAAGTCCCCTGGCAAATGGCAATCCGGATTACAATGGTTTTGTCAATGACAAAGGGGAAGCTTTATTCAATACTTCCTATGATGCCAATAAATGGAAGCGTGCCAGTGATGCCTGCAAGCTATTGATCGACAAAGCTCATGCCGCCGGACATAAACTATACTATGAATACAATGATAATGGAAGCATTGATCCGTTTTTGTCGTATCAGAATATGATGTTTAAAAGAACGACAGATGGCAATGCGGAAATTCTTTTTGCACGACCTAATAGTGAGACATGGGAATACGATAGACACTCACAACCACGTGGCACTGGGGGCAATGGTGGACTGGGTGTTACTCAATCGCTGGTAGATGCTTTCTTTATGAAAAATGGCTTGCCTATCGATGATCCTAATTCTGGCTATGTTGAGAAAGGCTTTTCAACGGCTGATGAATTCCGCAATACAAAGTGGAGTGAAGTACAGGGAGGGGGTAAAGTTACCTTAGCGGGTACCTACAATATGTACTGCAATCGCGAACCCCGCTTTTATATATCTGTCTTATACAACAGAGCCTGGCACAGAAGAGAGAATCGTACAACGCGGTTTATGATAGATGAATGGGATGGTGGCCCTACCCATGATGCACCTCAAAGTGGCTATCTGTTACGAAAAAAAGTGCATCCTGACCATGATCCACGAAATCGTACCAATCCGTACCGTCCTGGAATTCTGTACAGGTTAGGAGAAGCATACCTCAACTATGCCGAAGCTTTAAATGAGACTGATCCCGGCAATCCGGATATCCTTAAATACTTAAATCTAATCAGAGAAAGAGCTGGCTTACCGGAAGTAGCTGCCGGAAGCCAGGATGAAATCAGAGCTGCCATCAGACGCGAAAGACGGGTAGAACTAAACTGTGAAGGAATTCGGTATAGCGATATCCGCAGATGGAAGATTGGGGAAGAAGTCCTGAATCGCGATTTTTTTGGCATGAACTTTAACGGAACAGAAATTAGCGATGATGAGAAGAATCCGAAGGCGTACTTTAAACGGACGGTTTATCAACGCCGGGTTTTTTCTAAAAAGAATTACTGGTTTCCTGTTCCTCAGTCTGAAATTGATAAAAACCCTAATCTGGTACAAAATCCATTCTGGAAGTAACGCTGGTTACGGTGACAGGTGTAGGTTTCAAAATGCAGATCTGGATTTGTGTTTTAAGTATAATAACAACCAAACCTAACCATTTTCAATTTTGAGGTTTTAGGAAAGATATCTTTTCCGAGCTATTGTCCCTAACACCCTTTTTTGTCCTTCTGAAAGGAACATCCACACTCTGTCCTCCTGAAAGGAGCTCGTGACAAGACCGGCGGCCTGTGGTTTCTGAATAAATTTTTTTTCACGAAACAAGCGCCACTCTATTTGTCACAAGATTCTTTCAGAAGGACAGGAGAAAGTGATGTTCTTTCAGAAGGACAGAATGGAAGTTTGAGGTGGTTTAGTCAAATGAGTCAGGAATAACACTGATTTCGATTAGTAAACTGTCAAAATAAAAATAAAAGCCAAACGTGTTTCGTATGTTTTTGGGCTCACTTTCAAATGTGACATTTTCCGCTTTCAGGTTCTGATAAACAGTAAGTACAGCCTCTTTGTCGGGTTGATAAAATCCAATATGAAAATTTTCAGGGTAGTGTACAGTGGCTTCCTTGTTGAGTTTTGATGACCAAAGTACTAAAGCAAATTCCTCAGTATTGGTTAAGACAGCAATCGCATCTTTTCGATTCTGAATGCATGTAAACCCTAACTGATTTTCAAACAAGCGTATTGTTTTGGGAATGTCTGCTACCACTAAATTGATGTGATTTAATTTCATGTTATTTGTCGTTAGGTAATGGCACAAAATTGGGCTTTTGCTACCTTTATCCATTGGACAAATCGGACATTTTGATGGGTATGTGTTGTGTCTATTAATACAAACCATCTTTCCATCAGGGAAAGGGCAAGTTTTTAGCCACTTTCCGTTCAGTATGGATAATAATTATGGTAGAGCATTATGTTGTCCCATAACTTTTCTGGAAATGAAGGTTTTAAAAAGAAAGATGCTGGTTCGAACGTCTGTTCAGACCTAATTAAAAAGCAACGTCCGTTGTGTTGGGACAGAGAGAGCCAAGTTTACATTTTTCCCCATGTTGGTGTTATCACCAACATGAACGATGGGAATAAGGGTCTTTGCCTTACGTTGACAGCATTGAGCGGATGCTTGTGCCAGAAACTTTTTTTATTTCTAGAAATGTTATGGTACACGATAAGATGGCAGAGCCTCACCCATGTTTCAAACCTTAGTATGCTTGTTCTTACTTAAAAGAAGCTCTGAACTCGATAGGGGATAGTTGGGTCTTGGATTTAAATAATTTGCTGAATGACTGGATGTGTTCAAAGCCTAGTGCGTAAGCAATTTCACCAACAGATAAGTCAGTGGATGAAAGTTTTTCTTTAGCTTTTTCAATTAGCTTCTCATGAATATGCTGTTGGGTATTCTGCCCGGTCAGCACTTTAAGGAGACTACTCAGATATTTGGGCGATAAGTTTAGGGATTCAGCAATATAACTTACTGTGGGTAATCCCTTTGTGATGAGATCGTCATTAGCGAAGTAATCATTGAGCAATTTTTCCAGCCGTTCCAATAAATAATGATTGGTTTTTTCACGTGTGATAAACTGGCGGTGATAGAAGCGATCCGCATAATTGAGCAAAGTCTCAAGATGTGAAATGACAATATTTTTGGTAAACTTATCAATGTTTGAATGACACTCCTGCTGAATGTTTACCAGAATTTGAACTAAGGTCGTCTCTTCCTTTTCAGAGAGAAACAAGGCTTCATTTACCGAATAATCCCAAAAATCATACTGCTTGATAGTTTGTGCCAGTGGTGTGTTCCAGAGGAAATCCGGATGGATGAGTAACATCCATCCGGATTGTTGGATTGCTTCCACATGGTCCTCAAGCGACAAACTCAAAATCTGTCCCGGTGCAACAAACGACATGATTCCATTGTCAAAGTCAAATTGCTGCTGCCCGTATTTCAATTTTGCATCCTCCACATTGGAAACTCTCTTTAAGGCAATAGCATAAAAATCATACAACCAGCTTGCAGGCTCTTCCAAGCGTAAACGTTCAACAGACTTTATCTCAAATACACAGATGAGTGGGTGTTGGGGTTTGGGTAAGTGCCTGAACTGTAAAAATTCGCTGATTGTTGCAAAACGTTTCATTCTTTATCTGGTTTCTTTTTTGACTTCCAGTATGATTTTACCCCTAACGTGTTTCGTTTCGCTTTCCCGGTGGGCTTCTGCTACCTGATCCAACGGAAAAACCTTACTCACAACAGCTTTTACTTTACCTTCGTCTACAAGTTTTGTTATTTCACTTAGCAACGAAACATACCCCATACTGACTTCGCCAACATATGTGCCTGTTGCATTTTTTGCGGCAAGTGCTTCTTTCAATTCATCTGTAAAGGGACTGTCTAGCTGTGTACAAACAAAAATACCACCTTTTTTTAAGAGTTCAGCTGAATTCAAACGAGTCTGGTCATCCCGAACAGGTGAGGCATTAAATACAAGGTCAATGCTGCCAAATAAACTTTCAAACGGCTGGTTTTTGTAGTCTAGGGTCTCGTCAGCGCCCAATTCTTTCAAAAAATCAAAATTATGAGGCGATGCCGTACCAATCACATAGGCACCTTTTGCTTTTGCAATCTGCACAGCCAGGTTGCCCACGCCACCAGCAGCGCCATGAATAAAAACCCGCTGACCTGGCTGAAGCTTGCCTAAATCATATATACCGCTCCAGGCGATCAATGCACACGATGGAAAAGCAGCTGCTTCGTTGAAGCTAATGGTTTTCGGCATGCGTGCAAACCGGGTTGCACTGGCAACAAGGTATTCTGTGTAACTGCCATCGCCCGGAAAGTTCGGTACACCATATACTTTATCTCCTTTTTTGAAGTCTTTGACCTCACTACCCACTTCCTCAACAATACCTGCTGCATCCAGCCCCAATCCCAGAGGCAATTTCAGGTATGGCCGTAAGATATCATTTCCGCCCTGACGGATAATATAATCTGCAGGATTAACACTACTGGCATATACTTGTACTAAAATCTCATCCGCTGCAGGGACCGGACATGGCAGCTCTTCCAGACGCATTACTTCTGGTCCACCAAATTCATGAATTCTAATTGCTTTCATAACTCTTTATTTTTGTTTTTATCTTTCTCAAAGGTCAGAGTCAATGTGCAATCTCTTTTAGCCAAATTACGCTTTGTTTCAGCCAAAAGTCTGTTTATGAATAAAGTGATAACACACCTTAACTGTTGGAAGTATGATCGTTATTTACCTTTCATCTGCTGGCAGGGTGAAGTGGAGTTGTTCCTGAGTAAGTATAAGCTGATCAGTCATTAGTTTGCTTACCTGCTCATCCGTTGCATTGCTGAACAAGTGTGTAAAGCGGGCGAGGTCAGCTTCATTTTTGGGTATGAATGATTTTACATTGTCTCTGGCATTGCCCTGAAACTTTTTACTGATCGGTTGCAGTAATGAATTATAGCTTTGAAGTGATAAGGCAAGATCTTCTGCATACGTTGCCAGGAAGTAAGCCAGAGCCTTTGCACCATAGATAGATAAGGAAGCCCCCATACCTGATAAGGCAGTAGGACAATATCCTGCATCACCAAGCAAAACTACGTTTTCATTGACTAGGTTAGGAGCATGCACCATACCCATTTTATCAACGAACATCAGGCCGTTTTTGAGAAAGTTGTTGATTACATGTTGTACTTCACTGGGATACGTTTTAAATGTCTCTTTTAACAGGTTTTGGGCATTTTCCTGTACTGCTGGTAAGTTGTCCGTAGTATGGATATAGCACTGAATAGCAATTTCTTCCTTATTGACTGGATAGATAGCAAACATCTTGTTTACATCCAGGTAATTTCTGACTGTACCTATAGTATACAGATGATTTCCTTTTAACCTGCCACCCATATACAGAAGATTAAAATCTTCCAGTTGGCTTTCCGGGAAATAACGGGCTCTGGTAGAAGAACGTAACCCTTCTGAAACGATCAGCAGGTCGGCTTCCAGGACAGCTCCAGTGGATAAAGTAACATTGACTTTTTGATCATGCTGCTCCAGGTGTTCAATAGTGGTGTCAAACAAGATATTTATCTCATTTCTGACACTCTTGTACAATACATGGTGAAGACCGCCACGGGTGATCAGAATGGATTGAGTGGTGTTTTGATTTACCTTTTCATAACTGATATCACGAATCATATGTCCCTCCGCGTCTAACCAATGCATAAACAACGAAGGTGTCGCCTCCTGAATCAGTTCTTCTTTCAGTCCCATCTGGTCCATAATATCCACACCAAAGCTTTTGAGTGATACAAAGAAACCAGCCTTGGTAAAAGCTCTGGCTTTATCGATGACTATAATTTCATGTCCTTGCTCATGTAATAATTTCGCAGCAGTAAGCCCGGCAATGCCGCCTCCTGAAATGATGATTCGTTTTTTCATTGTATTTTTAGTTGATTTACACCTACAAAAATATTGGTAGGTTTAGGCATAAAATAGCCGGTTACCGACTATTAATAGTCCAAAAAAAATGAAAAAGCAGAGTAAAGATCAG
Source organism: Xanthocytophaga flava (assembly GCF_030068545.1). Taxonomy (NCBI): domain Bacteria; kingdom Pseudomonadati; phylum Bacteroidota; class Cytophagia; order Cytophagales; family Rhodocytophagaceae; genus Xanthocytophaga; species Xanthocytophaga flava. The sequence continues at coordinate 271,695 of NZ_JASJOR010000009.1, forward strand.
ATGTTAGAATTCGCGGAAAAACTTGGCGTGCCGGTTTTTGAACAGATAGCTAACCTGAAAGTATTACAGTTTAATTACGTCAGGACTATAGATTTACTGCCGGAAATGATAATTATGATGCGTTCTCTGGTGGCAAAAGAAGCCTTCTCGTTTCGGAGGGAGCCAATCACCGTGATCAAAAATGGACTACTGTTTTCATTTCAGAATGTATTCAACGACGGTCAGGAAAATGTAGCAGACCTGCCCGGCAACTTACAACAAGAACGTTCACATGTACGGATCACTCCCTTGCATATGACAAGTGAGGTACATTTTGCCAAACAGTCACATATCAAACAGATCTCCATTATTATAGAAATGACCTACCTAAGTAGGTTTCTTGGTAAAGATCAGCCACAATTTAGTTATCTCTTTGATGCGGACAGTACCTTCTGGATAGAAGAGTTTATGTCGCCGGAGATAGCTTCTATTGTAGATCAGATGTTGAACAACAGCCATAACGTTAGCTTTCCTGACCTTTTTTATTCTATGAAAGCACTGGAATTGCTATACTTTCTGTTCAATAACCTCTCGCGCAGGGAGTCGGTCTCACATCAGCAAGTAACTCGTGATGAAATAAGCAAAGTATATGAGGTGCGCAATGCCATGGCCGCGTCACTTGACTGTGCATTGCCAATCAGTGAGTTAGTAAAAATAAGTGGAATGAATGAACTCAAATTGCGCAAAGTTTTTACACAGGTATTTGGTAAAGGATTGTACACATACTTTCAGTATATGCGAATGGAAGAGGCTGCCAGACTGTTGCGAGAGGAACGCTTATCCGTATCAGAAACGGGTTATCGTCTGGGATTCAGTAACCTTAGCTATTTCGGAAGATTGTTTGAAGAACATAAGGGTATGAAACCAAAGAAATGGAGCAGTCACACTCCCTAAAATTCTTGTTATACGTACCTTATTTGTTGACTACCGGACAATTTTAAAAATAGTAGATTTTTCAGGAAATTGTTTGAGTAGGGCGTATTTCATATGTACTTGTCCTATTACTAAGTACACTCTTCAGATACTCGCTGGGATTAACTTTGTAATGCTTCTTGAATGCTTTCGCAAAATGGGTCATATTGCTGTATCCAACCATATAACCTACCTCAGAAACATTGTAATTTCGTGTGGTGAGCAGGTCTTTTGCTTTGATGATCTTTGCCTTTTGGGCAAACTGATAGACAGTATAGCTGAATACCTGCTTGAATAGTTTAATCATTTTACTCTCACTCATCCCGACTTCTTCTGCGAGTGTAGCAATCTTTAGTGTCAGGTGACTATTCTCCATGAGCCTTCTCCGAATTGAAAACAGCTTCTCTACATCTTCCTTTAAAAGGCCGGAGTAATTGTAACGTTCTTTACTAACAAACGTTCGATACAATGTGAGCCTAAGCAGATTAAGAAGAGCAATATACATTTCAAATCTGGAAGGCCCGTTTTCATCGGAGATGCTACCCAATTTACGAATCAAGTTTACGGCCTCCGGAGTCGTTTCAGATAAATAAAGGAATGGTGAACCTGGAGTAAGCCCTTTCAATACATCTGGCTGGTCTATAATGGCACGTATCGTCTCACTGGTAAAAGTTATGAACAGTGTCTTGAAGGGCTCATTGGGTGGAAATGCGATTTCGACAGAAGAACCCGCCGAATAGAACAAAATACTATTGGGTCCGTTGTGATTCATGTCTACCCATTCACCATCTTTTTTGATTGTGATTTTATTGGATACAATGCTTGCAAAAATACAGAAAGTTGTGCTGTCCTGTTCATTGATTGTTTCCAGCTGCCAGGGAAGGTGCAAATGGTGGCTTCCTATATATACATTTAACTGTGAAGGGAAATAAAATCCCTTCACAGTTCCTGAACCTAAGCCGGAAGGTAGATCAACCGAATCTTTCGTACGGATCGTATAGAAATCAGTTGACAGGCTTTCAATCAGGTCAGCGTTTTTGTTGATGCGTATATGGGTTTTCATAAAAAATCTGTTTCAAACAAAAAACGAAAGTAGCAAAATTCACAGGCAGCCAGAAGCTCTATTGAGTAAGTTCAACTGTTTAAGACTATCCCATGTTAACACTAGTGTTAACATGCTGCGACACTGCTGGTAAAGAATTGTACAGTAGCCTCCAATGGAATATCCGTTTCTAAGATGAAAGACAATGTGGGTATTGTAGTTACCGAATGCCAGTCCAGCATCTGGTAACTACAATACCCACACAAAAAGCCTGATGCATTTTGGCTGACATGTACCTCTAAGAGACAGTAGCTTATATAACTACTGTCTCTTCTGTAACCAGCCATACAGCTGCAGGAATATCAAGGAAGTTACTATGGTCAGGATCTACTTTCTTTTTAAAATTATCAGATAAAAAGAATGCATTCATATCGTCAACACTATCAAACCATGTTTCTATCATGGTATCATAGGCTGGATTGGGGTAACCCGTTGCAGGAACGGGTACAGACACAACAAACTTTCTGACATACTGTTTTGTCTCTGGAATTGAGAGAAGAAGTGGCACATGTATATCACGACGGTAATTTACAAATTCCTGATGTGTCATCCCTTTTCGGCGTGTTAGCAAAATAGCTAGCTTAATCATAACTTGCATTACTAGAATAGTGGAAGATATATAGTCTGTTGTTAAAAATGCTTTTTTTGATGTAGGTATGAACTCAAAAGAGTGCTATACCTATCCTTCAAATAAAGGAGCCTATTGAAAAGAAAATTAGTAGCAATGAACAAGCTTATTTCTGTATACCTGTTTGCCTATTCTTTACTTTTATCATTCATACAAATAGCTCTTCATTTTTAACCGTAACATAGGACAAAGGTCTATAATTGTATACACGTCCAATAGCCTGAAACTTTAAAAGTCTAGCCCGAAAACAGAAATATCAATGGCTTATATATAGTGGATTATCTTCCATACATATCATAGTTCGGATGGATACTGATAATGTAATTGATATTTTAGCACTTAAAGTATCTGAAGAATGACAAGAGGTATATGTATCCGTATAGTCCTGTAGCCTTAGAGTATATACTAGATAAAGAGTAAAAAATTACTAGTGGTGTCTCAGTCTTGTCTCACTAAAGTAGGCCACCTCAATAAAATACCTCAAATACAGGATTAGATTTGAGGTAAAGTCCTTTTTCAGAGATGAAGAGTATCTATGTACAAATTTTCAAGCAGCCTGTTTATAAAATCCTCACCATCTTTTTTTACAAGTGGTCTGACCGCAGCAATATCTATTAGCCATTTTTCATTATAGGTTAGATGAAAAAGAGCATTTTGTGTAAATACTGTATTTCTATAATAGTAATTTACTTTGTTAAAAGCTTTCAGTGAATATACAATTTCCAATATGGGATAAGGGACACTATCAGTTATATAATTAACTCTGTCTATTTTACCTCTAATGGCTTTAACCAATCGAATATAGTCTAGTTTCTCTATGATGCTTTTTAAATATTCAACAGCTAAATTAATAGGAACATTAGTTTGGTTACTCTTTAATAGCAGAGAATCTATAGCATTTTTTGGGTCAAGTGGAAAAGTTTTTGTAATGCCATTCTGGAAATTGAAAGTAATCGTGTGCATGATTACAGTCGTACTAACAATAATATTAGGATCATTTATAGTATCCTTTAAAAGCTTGTTTATAGTCATGATTATACTTTATACTACAAAATTAAATAAACTTAAACATTGTTTTATTTTACTATAACCCTGTTACGATATGGTATGTCATAGAGACATTAAATTTACCGATATACCTCCGTCTGTAGAAGAGTTTATTGCGAAAATCAATGAAATTACTGGGATAGAGGTAATTTATGATGAATATGAGATAATAAATCCTCACTATCCAAGTGATAACTTTATATACACATATCAAGGAGATACTGTATCACTTACTGTATTTGGATATTATACTATAAGTTATCTATTGGGAGTAGCTTTGTATGCACTTGTCAAATTAGGAGGTGATTTTGGCAATGGTTTTGTTCCAGCCTGGGCTTCTCTAAAATGGGAGGATATTAAAGATAGAGTAGACAGATTACCCAATTATCCGTATCCAACAAATTTGTTGAATTGATACCATAAGATTATTGGTACTAATTCGGGTGGAGTATTTCTGATTTTTGTCCTGCTACAGAAGTATCACCATAACTGCATGGTGGCAAAAGGGAATGGGTAAGAAAGCAAAGCCATCGACAGAAGAAAGATAGTCTACTACAACAATTACCTTCTCTACTAATGCGATTTAACTTATATCTGTCATGATGCCATCGTTCTCCCAAGCTGAATGATGGGCCAACAAGTTGCGAGTGAGTACACCAATAAGAGAGCCACTAAATGAACTCAATCAAGTAAGTTTTTTGATTAGTAAATATGTTTGTCTTTACATCCAAAAAAAACTATTTCGGTGTAGCCTTATACGGCAATGAGGCTGTCCTTCCTGAAATAAATTAATTGCTGATAAAGTTGACACCAAGGCCACAGACTTCCATTAGCTATCCAGAAATGAATACCACTCGTCCAAATATGGACAAGTTTGAAACCTTGTTGAGAAATAAAAATCTGCTTTTAGAAATGGCACAGGCATTGGGGTGAAATGCTACGGAATATTTCGTGCTGTATCTTGCAAAAGATGCATCAAACAAGGACCACAACACAATGAGGTGCTTTAAAAGTGATCTTTTGGCTATTTTTAGAGCACATTTCTAATTTATACTCAGAAAAAGACTTTATTTCCTACTAAAATAAAACTCTTTCTCGTTGTTGTTAATAAAGTAACAACATATATAAACTACCGCAATAGGAAATGAACAAAATAGCATTGTTAACACTTCTGATTATATGTATTAGTATAGTAGAATCTTCTGCTCAAAAACCTAAAGTAAACAACTCAACTGTTTTTATAGATAGTAATGGAAAATCTATTTCTAAAAATGAATTTCGAGACAAGTTAAAAACAGGTCAATACGTTGTGGGAGACTATAAAGTCAGTGGGTTGTCAATCACAGAAATATCTTTGAGAGGAATTAACGAACCAGAAAAAGAAAAGCTTCAATCTAATTCTCCTAAAAGACAATATCATACACAAGCACCTTCATTTACAACAACAGATATAAATGGCATAACCTATTCTACAGATCAGCTAAAAGGAAAGATAATAGTAGTGAACTTTTGGTTTATTAAGTGTCCTTTTTGTATAGAAGAAATGCCTGAATTAAAAAGACTAGCTGAGAAGTATAAAAGCGACCCAACTATTGTGTTTATTTCCTTTGCCCGGGAAAAGGTAGATAAATTAAAAAAATATGTACAAGAGAAGGGCGATTTTGGATTTGCCATTATCCCCCAAACAGAGCAAATAGCCACTCAATATGATATCAATAGTTACCCTACAACCATTGTAATTAATCAGAAAGGTGAATTTGTTTATGATTTTGAAGGATATCCGGGCAATATCAGTGGGTTAGAAAAAGCCATCTATAAGTTAAAATAGTAGTTTTTAGTCCATTGTGGTCTTTTATGCATTTTATCCCCTCATTGGTTTGCTTTCCAAGCTCAACAATCATAAGAAATACTTTGAAGAAATTTGTCACTCTTATTTTGATAGTTGTAATTGCCTCGCTAATCGGTGGACTTTATGGCATTTTACATGACCAGTTGACGTATACAATTTCACCTGAGTATTACACAAAGTTTAAGTTCTATCAATTCGGGCTTATGGACTTAGGTACGGAAGCTATATTCCCATCCCCAAGAATTGAAGTTTCTGTTGTTGGGTTTATGGCAACCTGGTGGATGGGATTGCTTATCGGACTTATTCTTGGGCTTGTTGGGTTAGTACACAAAAACCACAAACAAATGTTTCGTGCCACAATGGGAGCAATTAGTGTGACCATACTCATTGCATTTGTAACTGGTCTTATTGGGCTTGTATACGGTAGACTTTTTTTGGCAGATACAGACATAAATTGGTGGATATCTGAAGAAAACCTGGTTGACAAAAAAAGTTTTATTGCAGTTGGTTCCATGCACAACTTCAGTTATGCAGGCGGGCTGATTGGACTAATAGCAGGAATAGTTTATAGTATCAGCCAAAAGCGAAAACATGTATCTGCTGATGGAGAAGATCAGTAATCTCATATTTTTCTGCCGTTGACGTTATCACCAATCTGAACGACAGGAAAATCAAAAAACATAGCATTGATATATAACAGATCAAGGATACGTTGAAGTTATTTAGTATTAATTAAGAGGTTAAATTTTACATTAAACGAATAGAGAAGGCTATATATACTAGAGCATTCTATATATGAGCCTTTATCACTTTTAGCTTTGAGTTTGTCAGATACAATTATATATAACTTATGGATGATATGAATTTCGCACCTGGACTTGGAATTATCGTTCTGATAATGACTATACTTTTACCTATGAAGTTGTTTAGTATTTATTAAGAGGTTGGATTTTACGTAAAAAACGAATAGAGAAAGCCATATAGAGAAATGCAGTCCAGTTAGGCGCCTTCTTCTCAAACCGAATTAATAAGACTTTGAAACTGT